>NZ_JBHIQC010000011.1:0-57922 GCF_042196385.1 Bartonella sp. AP150HLJHH
ACTTTTTAGAATTAGAGACCCTTTGGACCTCTGGTTTTGCTAAAAAACCACCCCGAAAAGAACTCTTGATTCGCAATAATTGAAGAAAATCATAAAAAGATTTGTTAGAATCAGAAGAAATATTTCTTCTCTAATAGGACTTTTTATATGGTTACATCTTTTGGTAAAATTTTACGGAAACTTCGCATTGATCACTCCGAACGCCTCTTAGATATGGCTAAGAAATTAGACATATCTGTATCATTTTTATCTGCTGTAGAAATTGGCAAAAAATCTGTTCCTGTAGGACTGGAGGAAAAGATAATTGAACTCTATGCTTTAGATCAAGAGGTAGCAGAAATTTTGAGAAGAGAATCGGATGCTTGTCGCAAAAGTTTTACAATCAAGACTTCTGATCCGTTGAGGCGTAAAACTGTTGGCATGTTTTTTAGAACTTTAAAAGATTTTTCACAAGAGGATTTAGAAGCATTCAAAACATTATTAGAGATGATTAGCGAAGCGCAAAGAAAAGAAAATGCTACTGTTGTAGACAAATGTTAGAAAATCCTATTCCCTAACTTTTATTTACGTATCCCGTACTTTTAAAAAGATATATAAAATCAATAGATTATGTACAGAAAAAAGAAACATGGTACGCCCAAGGGGAATCGAACCCCTGTTTCCGCCGTGAAAGGGCGATGTCCTAACCGCTAGACGATGGGCGCAAACCAATGATGAGGCTTATAGAGAGGATCTTTTTACTTCGCAAGCCCTCTGTGTCATTTTTTTTGAAAAAAGAGTGTTTTATTGAATAATTTTTGAGCGATTCCTGTTTGGATCATTTTATTTTCTAAGATTTTTTGTAGAAAAAATATAAAGTTATCATGATTGATAGAAAATTTTGATGTGGGAATCATCTCAGGGAATGATATTTTCAGTTTGAGGAGTAGGCAAAAATGATCAAAAACAGCATTTTTATGTATTTATTTTTTGCATATTTTATCGCTTGTTATCTTTGCTCACCACATGAGAATATTATTTAACTTGCTTGAAAGAGCCTTTATACAGAAGATTTCTCATTTGAGCTTATCATAAAACAAAAACTGTATAATTTATGAAGTAGAAAGACAATATTTATTACCAAATTAATAAATAATACCAATCATATAAAATTTTTTTGATGAATAATCCATAGATTATTTGCAGTTTAAAAAAATATAAATAGATATTTGTATGATAAAAATGAAAATATTAAAGCAATTTTTATAGAATATATGAAAAAAATATTTTTTTATATTTACTTTTACATGTCTGTAAAATTTTTAAAATTAAAAACCATTCATTTGCTCTTTTACATATTGAGAAGGTTCTTGATTTGAAAATGAATTAGCGTGGATAAAGGGTAGATTGAGTTTTTTCTCATTTCAATTCGCTAGTTTTTCAAAGAGGTGGCAATAAGTTTAGATAAAATATTCGAGTTTTGTAAATTTATTCTCCATATTTATAATATTTCAGAATTATGGTATACAAATATTAATTCTTGTTTTTTAATTTAATGTAAGGTTCTATTTTGATATATGGGTTCATTAATATTTTTGCATTAAAGATTTATATTTCAAACTATGGAATGGTAGGAAGGAATGTGTTATTATTTACTGATCTAATTTGTTTTATCCATTCTTTTAATTTATCATATGAAAGAATGTTTTTTGTTCCGTATTTGTTAATTTAGAAGAGATGTTTTTATTCTTTCTTACTAATCCTTAATATTCTTTAACTTGTTATTGATTATTTTTTAGAACTTTTCTTTATGGCAACTTGCATTTATCAGTTTTACAGATTTTCATTCTGAATTAGATGTTTTATAAAGATTCTGAAATCTTTGAAGACAATAAATATTATATTTTTAGGAATGTTGATTGAACAAGCGGGGATCATTCTATTGGAGAACATGAAGTGAATAGAGCAGGGTATTTCTTTTGTTCTTATGAACATAAGTACTTTTTGTGTTGATTGGCACATCATTTAAACGATTTTTCAGTGAAGATAGGGATCAGTGGTTAATAATGGCAGAAGCTTTAAAAGTTGGTGTTGCGGGACTTGGTACAGTTGGTACTTCAGTTGTTCGAACTCTATGTGAAAAAGCGAATAGTTTAGCTTGTCAATGTGGGCGATTCATCAAAGTTGTTGCTGTTAGTGCGCGCGATAAAGGCCGCAATCGTGGACTTGATCTCAGTGATATAAAATGGTTTGATTCACCTGTGGAGTTGGCTGCTTCTGATGAGATTGATGTTTTTGTAGAGTTAATTGGTGGTGAATTGGATGTGGTGTATACCGCTGTTAAGAGAGCGCTTGAGGCGGGACATCATGTTGTAACAGCCAATAAAGCTCTTCTTGCTCGACATGGAGTAGAGCTGGCTATAATTGCAGAAAAAAAAGGTGTTTTTCTTCATTTTGAAGCAGCTGTTGCAGGGGGGATTCCTGTCATCAAAGCGATGAGAGAATCACTTGTTAGTAATCGCATATCGCGAATTTATGGTATTCTCAATGGAACCTGTAATTATATATTAACACGCATGTTTACGGAAGGTCTTTCATTTAAAGATTGTTTAGCAGATGCACAGAGACTTGGGTATGCTGAAGCAGATCCAGCTTTTGATATTGAGGGAAATGATACTGCTCATAAATTAGCTTTGTTGACAAGCTTGGCATTTGGAACAGCTGTTTCGTTAGATGATGTTTATGTTGAAGGAATTCATAATATTTCGCAAATTGATATTAGAGCAGCTGATGAATTGGGGTATCGGATTAAGCTTTTAGGGGTTGCATTAAAAACGGATTCTGGAATAGAGCAACGTGTTCATCCAACAATGGTACCAGCTTCCTCAATGATTGCACAGATAAATGGTGTAACCAATGCTCTTTCTATTCAAAGTGATTTATTAGGTGAATTACTGTTTTCTGGTCCTGGCGCCGGAGGAAAGGCAACAGCATCAGCCGTTATTGGTGATTTGGCTGATATAGCAAAAGCGCGTTCTGGTTTTCAGTATGCACCTGTTTTAAGACGTCCAGCATTAGAACTTACTCCTCATAAAAAAGCACGTATTTCGCATCATGCAGGTGGTTATTTTATTCGTTTAAATGTTCATGATCGTACTGGTGTTTTTGCCGCGGTCGCAAGGCATATGGCTGATAATCACATCTCATTGGAGTCGATTGTTCAAAGATCTTTTGTAGAAGATCAAATTGAAAAAACAATTATTTTAATTACGCATGAAACAACAGAGGTGAATGTACGACAGGCACTTGCAGAAATTGAAAAAGATGGACATCTTGTTGCAAAATCTCAATTTATTCGTATTGAACCTATGGCAAAGAATTGATAACTTTCTTGATAATAAAAAAAGCACGCTTGAGTTCTTTTATCTCTTGTGGAAAATTTTCATCTTTGCCAAAAAACTTTATTCTTAGTATTTAATAAGGACTCATATTTTTCTGGTATTCATTCGGTAGGATTTTTTCATATGCCCACAACTCAGAAGATTTTAAATGGACTTGATCGTATTTTGACGCTTGAATTGGTACGTGTTACTGAACGTGCTGCTGTTGCTGCTGCACGCTGGCGCGGACGTGGCGATGAAAAGGCAGCGGATCAGGCTGCTGTAGATGCAATGCGGCAAGAACTTAATCGATTGCCTATTGATGGTACAGTGGTGATTGGTGAAGGTGAGCGGGATGAAGCGCCTATGCTTTATATTGGAGAAAAAGTAGGTTTTCAAAGTGGATTGGCGATCGATATTGCACTTGATCCACTAGAGGGTACAACACTTTGTGCTAAAAATATTGCCAATTCTTTGGCAGTAGTTGCAATTGCTGAAAAGGGTAATCTCCTTTATGCCCCTGATGTTTATATGAACAAAATTGCTATTGGTCCTGGTTATCCAAAGGGAGTAGTCGATATAAATGCTTGTCCTACCGATAATATACATGCTCTTGCGAAGGCTAAAGGAGTGACTGTTAATCAGATTGTTGTTTGTATTATGGATAGACCTCGTCATGAAAAATTGGTTAATGAAGTACGAGCGACAGGGGCGTCGATTCGCTTGATTGGGGATGGAGATGTGGCTGCTGTTATTGATACAACTGATCCAGAAGAAACAGGTATTGATATCTATATGGGGATTGGTGGAGCACCTGAAGGTGTCTTAGCTTCTGCTGCTTTGCGCTGCATTGGAGGACAGATGCAAGGTCGTTTGCTGCTAGATACAGAAGAGAAAATTGCTCGTGCAGCTAAAATGGGGATTAGTGATCCCAATAAGGTTTATACAATGGAAGAAATGGCAAAGGGTGATGTTTTGTTTTCAGCAACAGGGGTGACAGATGGCAATATGCTTTCTGGTGTTAAATTTACATCTCGTTACATTCAAACGGAAACTCTCGTAATGCGCTCCCATACGGGTACAGTCCGTAATATTAAAGCAAAGCATAGAAATCATTCGAAATTTGATTAGTGCTTTCTTTTTTGCCACTAAAAATAGAGGGAGTTTTTCTAGGAAAAACGCTTCCATGAATTTACTTTCATGGAAGCGTTTATAGATATGAGAATACCTTAAATATTATGAGAGCTGGACAGAATGTACCCAGCCATTTTTATCTTCTATGTTCCCTTTTTGAATGCCAACCAATTGTGTACGAAGCTGCTTTGTAACTTCTCCAACTGTTTCATTTCCAATAATAAATTCTCCCCCTTTATATCTAAAACGACCAATTGATGTGACAACGGCAGCTGTACCACAAGCAAAGGCTTCTTTAAGGTGTCCACTCTTTGCATCTTCTTGAAGCGCTGCAAAAGAATAAGGACGCTCTTCTATTTTTAATCCCATTTGTTGAGCTAACCTTAAGATTGAATCACGGGTTATCCCTGGAAGGATAGTTCCATTAAGTGGGGGGGTTACAAGTGTATTATTGTCCATAATAAAGCAGACATTCATACCACCAAGTTCTTCAATCCATTTATGTTCAATCATATCAAGGAAGAGTACTTGGCTACAATTATTTTCAGTTGCAGTTTTTTGTGCAAGTAAGCTTGCTGCATAGTTTCCACCACATTTGGCAGCCCCTGTTCCTCTTGGACCAGCACGACTATAATCTGTTTCAATCCAGACGCTGACAGATTTTTCTTCTCCTTTGAAATAGGATTCAACTGGAGAGGCTATGACACAAAAAAGATATTCTTGAGAAGGGCGGACTCCCAAAAAGTTTTCATTGCCAAACATAAATGGACGGATATAGAGGCTAGCGTTGGGCTGATCAGAAACCCATTTTTGATCAATTTTTACTAATTGATGAACGGCATCCAGAAAAATATCTTTTGGCAATTCTGGCATAGCTAAACGTTGTGCTGATTCTATAAAGCGTTGTGCATTGGCATCAGGACGGAAGAGCAAGATGCGTCCATCTTTTGCACGATATGCTTTTAAACCCTCAAAAATTTCCTGTCCGTAATGTAAAACGGTACTTGCAGGGTTAATTTCTAAAGCTTTGTATTGAGAAATGATGGCATTGTGCCAGCCTTTGTCTTCAGTCCATTGAATAGTACACATGTGGTCTGTAAAAAATTGACCAAAACCGGGACTTTTTAAAATTTCTTCATATTTTTCTTCTGACAGAGGAGATGGGTGTTTTTCTATTTTAAAGGGAAGCGATGATATGGGAGATTTCATAAAAAACCTTTTGAGTATGTTTCATTTTTATTAATAAAAATAATGAAATATTTTGATTATAACTCTATTATTAACAAAACCTTTGTGTCAATGTTTTATTATAGAACATAAAGGAGTTTATTATAGAATTCAAAGGTATGGTAAGTATTTTAATTCTATCCCTACCTCTTTTTCTCAACTTTATGAAGTAAGCTGGAACTTTTGTCTATAATTATCGTTTTCTCACAATAAGTATCTGAATAATTTCATATATGCATATTTTCTAGAAATTTAAAGGTAAGGGAATTGAGAAAAGGAATCCACTATGATTGATAAAAATTATCACACATATGAAGAACGTATGGCAGCAGAAAGAAGAGATAGTGAACAACGTGTTTCAATCGCTAAGGGTATTTTTGCTATTCTTCTTGCGATGGTTATTATCTGGTTTATTTTTGGTTTTTTAGGATCTTTTTTTGCAAAATCTCCTGAACATAGTTCGCGTTATAATACCCCAGAAACAAGCCAAAGTGTAACAACGCCCAAAAAAGATTTAAATTCGCTTCCTCCTGTACCTTATACCTATAAGGGTACGGAGTAATTTTTTCGTAAATATAATCTTTTAGATAGGGCGAAAATCGACGTAGATTAAAGAATAAAGTCAGTGCAAACAGATAAGCGAAAAAGATAGGACGATTTTAATTTCTGAAGTTTTTGATAAGTAATTAAATGGTATGGAAATAAATAATGCAACGGTTGTTAAAACCGTTGCATTATTGGTTTAGCGTGTGATGAAGCAGCTTCCACCAGAACTTTTAATGGATTCACAAAGGATTATGGCTTCATTACGGTCTTGCGCTTGAAGTCGAACACGGTAATAAGTACCTTTTCCTGGTATAAAAGCGGATTGAATATTTAAAGAACGGGCACCGATAAGGAATCCAAATTTAGATTTCATATTTTTTAAAGAATTTCTAGCGAGCTCATACGTTGGTTGAGATGCAAGTTGTACGTAATAACTTTCTGAATTTTGTGCTGCGACTCTGTTTGGTGATATGGGGCGAGACGCGGCTGGTGTTTCAACTTGTGTATTTCTTTCTGCATGAGAAGGGATAGGGATAAATTTTTCTTCAATATTTGAGCTAGAATTATTTTCTGCGATTATTTTATCAATATTATTTTTGAGATCATGATCTCTTTCTTGGTCGTTTATATCAGAATCATGCGACGAAACAAGGGACGGATCTTGAAGTTCATTAGAAGTTTGATCAATGCTTTCTTCAGATTGAGCAGCAGTTTTGCTGTTTGTTTGATGCGCGGGGGCTAGTGTAACTGTACCATCTTGATTGACAATAACAGTTTGTATTTCTCGCATTGGAATAGTATGGTTTATGGCTTCTGTGACTGCATCTTCAACATCAGATTCATTTAAAGACGATGAGGAAACGTTTGAAGATTCTTCAGGGTTTAATTCTTTTAAATTTTCAGGTTGTTCAGAGTTATCAATAAGAAATTGTTGTGTATTTTCTTGTTTCTCATTTTGTTCAGTTGTTTGTTTATAGATATCTAAATTATGTGCAACATCATTTTTCGTTCCAGTTGTTTCTGGTTTGAATTTAAAAGGCGTATTATCAGCGTGGATAATGATCGTTTCTTCATTTTTTTGTGATGGCATAAAAAAATGAGAATAACCAGCAAACCCAAGTCCTATTAAAATAAGTATAAAAAAACCTTTAATGAAAGTTTTACCAAAAATAAAACTTTTTAAGGGAGGAGGAGCTGATGGAGGCGTGGGAACCTCATCTGAGCTTGTGTATGATGAATTCTCGCTAAAAGAGGGAAAATTATATTCCATATTGGCAGAAGAAAAATAGTCGGAATTTTGTTCTTTAGAGTTTATATAAACACCTTCTTTTGAATTTTGCATAGACTGATGAAAAACTTCACTAAAAACCTCATTTTTCTGTTGTTTTTGAGAAAAATTATCCGTTGGGACATTCCCTACATTGAGTACATCAGCAAATTCTTCTTCTAAACCACCATTAGTTGGCACATCATATTCTGGCGCTTCGTACGGGACTTCTGGAACCATAATAGGACCAGTTTTTTCTACGATTTCCTCTGAAAATTTATAAGTATCAACATTGGGAGGGGGAGTATCTCTGTGCGTATAGTTATGGGCAAAAAAGCCATCCGTTTGTTTTGTATTTAAAGAGGGGGATGAGGAAAGAAACTCATCTAAATTATTTTCATTATATGAAATTTCTCTATTTGGGTTAGAGGCACCTTCGCCGTTATTGATGTATTGGGCTCGAGCCTCATCATATATCGGAACTTTTTCGCCATAAGTTTCTTGTTGTGAGGGGTTTTCTGCAAAAAAATGGGGATAATTGGTTGTATGATCTTCTTGTGAAGCCCCCTTTAAATAAGATTGTCTATCAACTGGTGGAGAATCTAAAGGTGAGGAGAAGGTACTTGTTGTTTGATTTCTTGCAGTGTTTTGTCTTTTTGACACAAGATTAGAAGATGAGAAAAACTCATTTTCCTCTGTAGAAGAGGAGACATTAGGATAATCCTTTTTAATCCAATTTTCTTGATCAGCTGAAATTTTATAGGGATGGTTTATAGGAGTGTCATAGAGGTTTTGATTGTCCTCATAAGTTTTTTGTATATTCGTAGTCTCAGGTTGTTGTGAATTTATTTGTGAAAAACGATTGGTTTGTTCAACATCTTCTGGCGTCTCTCTCTTATTTTCGTGCCTTTCAGATTTATCAAAAAAGAAATTTTCTGATTCTGATTGTGACATAAGATTACTTTTTTCAAGAAAAGGATCAGCATTGGTTGCTGTTTTTTTCTGTTGATGTGATTGATTCTTTGGGATTGGTAATGGAGAAAGCTCATCTAAAATTTGTTCTTCATCATGACTGCTAGGTGAAGAATATTTCTCTTCAGATAAATTATTTTGTTTTGAATGGTTGAAAGAAGAAGATTGTGCAATATCTGAGGCTGTTGCGTTGCTGGTTGCATGCAAGTCCCATTGTTTTTTTTGATCATCAAACGGTAAGTCATGTGCTAAATTTTTTTCAAGTTCCTCTTCTAGAAAGGAGAAATCAAAATCATCATCATGGGATGATGTTTCGGGGTGAGATGTTGATCGTTCTGTTTTTAAAGAAGATTGCTCATTTTGGTTTCCGCTTTGTTTGTGCGGATTAAAAATGCGCGTAAGCCTTTCTAAAGGATCATGGTGTTCATGATCGTGTTTTGTTTCGTGTAGATTTTTGCGATCGTTATCGCTCATAGCTTTTCTCACATGATGGTTTGCACTTACGTGCAATCACTGGTTGATTTTGATTTGTTATATTAAAATTATAAATTTTCCCCCTCTCATGCAAGGATACATGAAAAAGTTTATCAATAGAGTACCTATTGTATGTATTTATAGAACTTTTTCAACGCATTTCTATGGGTGCTTCGACTCCTATGATGGTAAGCCCTGATGATAAAATATTGATAACAGCTTGTATCAATCCTAATCTTGCAAAGGATAACTCTTTATCATCAGGTTGAATAAAGCGTAAATTGAGATTTTCACTCCCTTTATTCCAATGGGTGTGAAAGCTGGAGGCAAGGTCATAAAGGTAAAACGCTAATCGATGCGGTTCTTTATGAATTACGGCCTGTTCAATGATACGTGGATATTCAGAAAGTTTGCGTATTAACAATATTTCATGGTCATCTGTTAATCGATGAAGATGGGCAATCAATGTATTATTTGAAAAGCTTTTAATATGAAGCGCTTCTTGTGCTTGACGAAAGACTGAGTGACAACGTGCACTTGCATATTGTACGTAAAAGATGGGGTTATCTTTTGATTGTTCTGTTACTTTTGCAAAATCAAAATCAAGAGGTGCTTCACACTTACGGTATAGCATCATAAAACGCACAGGATCACGCCCAACCTCTTCGACAACATCCCGTAGAGTGACAAAAGATCCTGCTCTTTTTGACATGCGTACAGGATGACCGTTGCGAAAAAGTTTTACCAATTGACATAAGAAAACACTTAATTTGGCTTTATCACCAGAAATCGCTTTTGCCATTGCCTCTAGCCGCTTTACATAGCCAGCATGGTCTGCGCCTAGAATATAAATCATTTCATCAAAATGACGATTAAATTTATCCCGAAAATAAGCAACATCAGCAGCAAAATAAGTGTAAGAACCGTCAGATTTGACTAAAACACGGTCTTGGTCATCACCGACATTTGTTGAACGGAACAAAGTTTGTTCGCTTGGTTCCCAGTCTTCTGTATTTTGTCCTTTGGGAGGGGGGAGTTTTCCTTTGTAGATATAACCATTTAAAGTGAGGTCATTGATGGTGTTACGAATGGCGCGTGCATTATCTGCATAAAGCATTCGCTCAGAGAAAAAGATATCATGATAAATATTAAGAGCAGCCAAATCTTCGCGAATCATGGACATCATTGCATGAATTGCACGTTCTTTCACAAGAGATAAGGCTTCATCTTTATCCATCGTGAGGAGTTGGTCACCAAACTCTTGAGCAAGCGATTGACCCAATGGTATCAAGTATTCTCCAGGATAGAGTCCTTCTGGAATTTCATTAATTTTTTGCCCAAGAGCTTCACGATAGCGCAATAGTACCGAATGGGCGAGGACTTCGATTTGTTGACCCGCATCATTGATATAATACTCTTTTGTAATGTTATAGCCCGTAAATTGTAGCAAATTGGAGAGAACATCCCCAACAACCGCTCCGCGGCAATGTCCTACATGCATTGGTCCTGTCGGATTTGCTGAGACATATTCAACATTGACGCATTTTCCTTGTCCCATTGGAATACGACCATAAGAAGTGCCTAATTCAAGCATAGATTTTATAGCATCTTGCCAAAATAATTTTGTAAGTTTTATGTTTATAAAACCAGGACCGGCAACATCTATATTTTCGATAGAGGAATCATTTTTAAGAAGTTCTATGATTTTATCTGCAAGTGCACGTGGATTGTTTCCAATAGATTTTGCAAGCACCATAGCAGCATTGGTTGATAAATGACCATGGGAGGAATCACGCGGAGGATCAACAGTGATTTTTGATAAATCTAGAGATTCTCCATTTTTTCCTTTTATATCAGATAATTCAATTGATCTCTTAATTTTTTTTTCGAAGTTTTTAAAGATATTCATATTTAGCTTCCATGATGATGCCAAAAGCCATTAAACGAAATTATCTGTATGGTCAAATAAACGCTGATATTCACGTAGAGCGTAGTGATCCGTCATGCCTGAAAGAAAGTCTGCAATCAAACGTGCTAACTCTTGATTTTTTAAGTGCACTGTTTTGCTCTGCCAACTTTCAGGCATTGTATTTGGATTTTCATAATAACAATTGAATAATTTTTGTACAATGCATTTTGCTGCATTGCGACGACTAAGAACTTGTTCATGGTAGTAAAGATTTTTAAATAAAAAGTTTTTTAGTTCTTTTTCATAAACGGTCATTGTCGGTGAAAAGGTGACAATAGTTTGTTTTGCTTGGTGAATATCGTTTATGCTTGTTGGTTTGATGCGTGCTAAATTTTTTTGTGACTGTTTGATAACATCTTCAACCATGGTTGTTATTTGTCTTCGTACAAGCGTGTAACCGCGACGCGTTTGGTCGAGCTGGGGATGCTCATCTGTTATATCTTTTAATATTGCTGCTGTTAGTGAAACATGTTCAAATTGATCGAGTGTTAAAAATTGCGAACGTAGACCATCATCAATATCATGCGCATTGTATGCGATATCATCTGCAATAGCAGCACATTGCGCTTCTAGTCCTGCAAAACAATCGAGTGCAAGGTCTTGCTTTACATTGTATTGTAAAATATCGATAGGAACCTCCTTATTCTTCGCGTGAGGACCTAAAAGGGGACCATTATGCTTTACAAGTCCTTCGAGGGTTTCCCATGTAAGGTTAAGTCCATCAAAATTTGCATAGCGCTGTTCTAGTTTTGTTACAATGCGTAATGCTTGTGCATTATGATCAAAGCCGCCATAATGTACCATGGCTTCATTAAGAGCATCTTCTCCTGCATGGCCAAAGGGTGTGTGTCCAAAGTCGTGAACAAGGGCAATGGCTTCGGCAAGGTCTTCATCAAGACACAGGGCACGGGCTAATGTTCTTGCAATTTGAGAAACCTCTATGGAATGGGTTAGGCGAGTACGGTAATGATCGCTTTCATCAGCAATAAACACTTGCGTTTTATGTTTAAGACGTCGAAATGCATTAGAATGGATAATACGATCTCTATCTCGTTGAAAAGGTGAGCGTGTGGTGCTCATCGTTTCATGGTATAATCGACCACGGCTTGTTTGTGGATGAGCACTGTATACTGCTCGAGATTGGTAATTGAAGTTGATATTTCCTATATCCATTGCAAGCTGTCTATTATCATCTTAAAATTGAGAGTGGTTTATGAGAAATAAACTGCTCTTTGAGTGTAGGATACTCTTTCTTGATGGTTTAATGCAAGGATATATAAAATGAATGTGAAAATTTCAGATGTTGCTGCCAAAAAAATTGCACAGATACTTTTGCGTGAAACCGATAAAATAGCATTACGTATTTCTGTTGAAGGTGGTGGGTGTTCTGGTTTTTCTTATAAATATGACTTGGTTTCTGAAATGTGTGAAGATGACCTCGTTCTCAAAAAAGACGGGGCAGTTGTGTTTATTGATTTACTATCACTTCCTTTTATGGAAGGAGCTGAGATTGATTTTGTTGATGATCTTATGGGGCAGTCTTTTCAAATCCACAATCCCAATGCTGTTTCATCGTGTGGTTGTGGTGTAAGTTTCTCAATTTAAAATGATGGCTGTGTGATATTGTTTCTTGAAAAAAAGATCATGTTGGTCAACAATGCAAAAATGGGTATTCTTATAAAAATAGTGCACCGATGTGTATGGTTGTGCGTGGTGCTTGCTTTATTGACTTGGAGTCACTGTGCTTTTTCTGAAGCAGGAGAAGGGCAAGATCTGCAGCAGAGACAATCAAGGAGTTTTATTGTAAAGACTCAAGAGCAGGAAAATGAAAACTTAGCATCTCAAACACAACTCATTTTGAATGCTCGATTAACAAATAGTCATCCGGATATTGAAAAAGGGCTTGTCTGGCGGGTTTATGCCCCTATTCTAGGGATTGATAATAAGTTACCATTAGTGGCAACCTATAAGGGGGGAGGTGCACGTTTTAATCTCGAACCAGGAAATTATCTTGTTCATGTCTCATTTGGTCATATGAGTGCTGTGCGCCATATTCGTTTAGAAAATGGGCAGAGTCTTGTAAAAAACTTTAATCTTGAGGCTGGTGGTGTCATTTTAAATGCAACACTGCTCAATGGCGTAATGAATGAAAAGGAACTCCGTTTTACCATTTATGAGGATGAAAAAGAAAATGATGATACGGGAGTGATTATATCAAATGTTAAACCCCACTCAGTTGTGCGTTTAAAAGCTGGCCGCTACCATGTTGCTTCCCATTATGGTTCTATTAATGCGACGGCTCGTTCCGATATTCAAGTGGATGCGGGTAAAATAACAGAAGTTACTCTTGAACATCAGGCCGCTCAGATTGTCTTAAAGTTGGTGCGACAAGAAGGAGGAGAAGCGCTTGCAGATACAAGTTGGTCTCTTGCCAATGATTCTGGTGATATCGTTTATGAAACAGTTGGTGCGTATGTTTCACTCGTGTTAGCAGAGGGAGAGTATATTGCAATTGCTAAAAATAAAGATAAAATCTATCAAAAAGTTTTTTCAGTCGTTTCTGGTCATGATGAAGATATAAGTGTGATAGCGAATGAAGAAAATATGCAACAAATTGATGAAGATGTGGATTGATCATTGTTCATGGGGGTAAACTATGATGAAAGACGGGGTATGAATTTTGATTGAAATTTCAACAGTTGGTGTGTTTTTTGCTGGGGCACTCTCTTTTTTGTCACCATGCGTTTTGCCGTTAGTTCCTCCTTATTTGTGCTATATGGCAGGGATTGGTATTAACGATTTTCGTTCAGAAAAGCAGAATGAGAAAGTATTTATACGGCGGGCGCTTTTATCTTCTGTTATTGCTTTTGTGCTAGGTTTTACAACCGTTTTTGTTGCTTTAGGTGCTAGTGCAAGCACAATCGGCAAGTTCATTGGTTATTATCGTGATTGGTTTGCGCTTGCTGCTGGTATTATCATTATTATTTTTGGTTTAAATTTTTTGGGGATTTTCAAGATCGCTTTTTTATTTCGTGAGGCGCGTTTTCAGACCAAAAAAACACCTGCTGGTCCTTTAGGCGCGTATATTATCGGTTTAGCTTTTGCCTTTGGTTGGACACCGTGTATTGGCCCTATTTTAGGACCTGTCATAACTCTTGCTGGAACAAAAGAAACTGTAGGTGAGGGTGCTGTCCTTTTAGGGATTTATGCGTTAGGTCTTGGCGTGCCTTTTGTGCTGGCGGCTTTATTTTCAAGCAGTTTTATGAAATTTTTGGGAGTTTTTCGTATTCATTTAGGAAAAGTTGAAAAAGTTATTGGATTTTTTTTGGTTGTTACGGGTATTTTGTTTTTGACAGGCTCTATGCAGGATCTTTCATTTTGGCTTTTAGAACATTATCCTTCGTTGAGTTATATTGAAGATATTCGTTGGCACAGTATTATGAATTTTTTTGGATTTTCTCGTTAGTCTTATGTGTTTTTATGGTTAGAAGTTGTCTTTCTATTGTTCTTGCCGCAGGTGAGGGGACGCGCATGAAATCGTCTCTGCCTAAGGTACTTCATAAAATTGCTGGATTGCCTCTTATATGCCATGTTCTAAAACAAATAGAATTGGCAGGCTCTTCACAATTAGCGGTTGTTGTGGGATATGGTGCTAAGGAGGTTATGCACGTTGTTCAGTCATTTGTAAAAGATGTAATGATTTTTGAACAAAAAGAGCGTTTAGGAACTGCCCATGCTGTTTTGTCTGCTCGTTTAGCTTTGCAAAAGGAGGTGGATGATGTGCTCATTGTTTTTGGGGATACTCCTCTCATTCAGCAAGATTCATTGCACCAAATGCGTGCACAGCTTGCTGATGGAGCAGATGTTGTTTTTGCAGGTTTTCATACCAAACATCCAACAGGTTATGGACGTCTTCTCGAGAAAAATGGTCAATTGATTGCAATTGTAGAAGAAAAAGACGCTAGCGATGAAGAAAAAAAGATTTCTTTTTGTAACGGTGGAATACTCGCTATGCGTGGAAAACATGCACTTTCTCTTTTAGAGAAAGTTGGTAATAATAATGTGAAAAAAGAATATTACTTAACAGATATTGCTTCTCTTGCAACACGCGAAGGATTAGATGTGCGTGTTGTTGAAGTTCCTTTTGAAGATATTGTAGGAATTAACAACGGTTTTGAGCTTTCTGAGGCTGATTCTTTGTGGCAAAAACGTAAAGCGCGCGATTTAATGTTATCGGGTGTTACACTCTTAAAGCCAGAAACACTCTATTTTTCTTATGATACAGAAATTGCACCAGGGGTGGTGATAGAACCAAATGTTTATTTTGGGTTAAACGTAAAAGTACAATCTGGTGTGGTTATTCATGCATTTAGTTATCTCGAAGGTGCTGTGGTTGGTAGAGATGCACAGATTGGTCCCTATGCACGTTTGCGTCCTGGAACAGAGTTGGCAAAGTCCGTAAAGATTGGAAATTTTTGTGAAGTCAAACAAGCTAAGGTAGGAGAATCTTCTAAAATCAATCATTTAAGTTATATTGGTGATGCCGAAATTGGTGCACATACCAATATTGGAGCCGGTACGATTACTTGCAATTATGATGGATTTAACAAATATAAAACCATGATTGGTGATCATGCTTTTGTTGGGTCTAATACGGCACTTGTTTCCCCATTGGTAATAGGGGATGGCTCTTATGTTGCTTCAGGAAGTGTTATTACTGAAAATATTCCTATGAACAGTATGGCTTTTGGGCGTGCACGACAGGTTATAAAAGAGGGCTATGCGACAAAATTTCGAGAGCGTTTGTTAGAAAACAAACAGAAAAAATGATTATTTTCAGCTTATTCTTTTGTTTCGTGTTAATCTAACGATGGATGGAAGATTTATTCTTAAAGATTGCCGTATTCCATGTTTGAATTATTTTTATTATTTATAGTTTTAAATAAAGGCTGTTGGATTGTTTTGTAAAATTTGAATCTTAAGATGTGGGTTGGAGCTTTTTAATGTGTGGAATTATTGGAGTTCTTGGAAAGAGGTGTGTTACGTCCTCTTTGGTTGAGGGGTTAAAACGTCTTGAATATAGAGGGTATGATTCATCTGGGGTGGCAACGGTCCATAATGGGCATCTTTATCGTGTACGTGCTGAGGGGAAGCTTGTTCATTTAGAAGAAAAATTAAAAAAAACACCTCTGGAGGGAAGTTTAGGGATTGGTCATACCCGTTGGGCTACGCATGGAATTGCTGTTGAACGCAATGCGCATCCCCATGTGACTGAAAAGCTTGCGATTGTTCATAATGGTATTATTGAAAATTTTGTAGAACTGCAAAAGGAACTCATAGAGGATGGTTGTATCTTTGAAACAGAGACGGATACGGAAGTTATTGCACATTTAATAACGCGTGCATTAAAAGATGGTCTTTCTCCGCAAGAAGCCATACGTACCAGTTGGAAAAGGCTGCAGGGGGCTTTTGCTATTGCTCTTATTTTCGAAGGTGAAGATAACCTTATGATTGCGGCTTGTTCTGGTCCACCTCTGGCAATTGGTTATGGAAAAGATGAATTTTTTGTGGGGTCAGATGCGATTGCTTTGGCACCATTCGTTGATTATATTAGCTATATGGAAGATGGGGATTGGGCTGTTCTCACACGGGAAGGTGTTACAATTTATGATGCTAACAACCAACCGGTAAAACGTCCTGTGACGACATTACTCGAAGGGGCTTTATTGATTTCTAAGGGTAATCATCGTCATTTTATGCACAAGGAAATGTTTGAACAACCTGAAGTGATTTCTCATAATTTGGCGCATTATCTTGATCTTGGAAATTATGCGGTTCGACCGCTTGAGAATTTGATTGATTGGAAAAATATTCATCGGCTTCTTTTTGCGAGTTGTGGAACGGCATATTATTCAACCTTAGTTGCGCGCTATTGGTTTGAGAAATTTGCCGCTTTAAGTGTTGATAATGATGTTGCTTCCGAGTTTCGTTATCGTGAACCTCCTATAACGTCTGATGTGTTATCGCTGTTTGTTTCTCAATCTGGTGAGACAGCTGATACATTGGCTTCTTTGCGTTATTGTCGTGAGCGGGGTGTAAAAACAGCAACAATTGTGAATGTAGAGCAATCAACAATGGCAAGGGAGGCTGATTTTATTCTCCCAACACTTGCCGGACCGGAAATAGGTGTTGCTTCAACAAAAGCTTTTACCTGTCAATTGGCAACGCTTGCTTCACTCGCTCTTAGTGCGGCTAAACAACGTGGCTATCTTTCGGCTCAAATAGAAAAGCAACTGGTTCAACAGTTGGCAGAAGTTCCACGTATTTTAAATGAGGTCTTAAAATTAGAGAGAAAAATTGAATGTATTTGTCGTGATTTGGTGAATGCAAAAAGTGTTCTTTATCTGGGACGTGGAACTTCTTATCCGATTGCTTTGGAGGGAGCTCTTAAACTGAAAGAGCTTTCTTATATTCATGCTGAAGGTTATGCGGCAGGTGAATTAAAGCATGGACCAATTGCTCTGGTGGATGAGACAATACCCGTTATTGTTGTTGCACCTTATGATCGGTGGTTTGAAAAAACTTTTTCTAATATGCAAGAAGTGGTAGCGCGTAATGGTCGTATTATTTTAATAACCGATAAAAAGGGAGCAGAAGTAGCTTGTCTTAAGACTTTATCAACGATCACTTTGCCAGATGTTCCAGAATTTATTTCTCCTATTATTTATGCACTCCCTGTTCAGTTAATCGCTTATCATACGGCTGTTTTATTAGGAACAGATGTTGATCAACCCCGTAATTTAGCAAAATCAGTCACGGTTGAATAAAAGTATATTTCTGAATCTTTTGGAGAATAATCAAGTGTAAGAAATTGATTTATAATGAAACTTATTTTTTCATTTTTCTCTGTTGAACGAGAATACTGAAGAAAGGTTTTTTATTCCTAAATCCTTTACGATAAAACGAAAAATATTTTCTTACCTATCAAAAAATAGATCAGTTATGTGAATATAATGGTAAAAAAAGACGCAATATTGCTTCTACTGTTTTAATGCAGTTGATTTGTTATTCGTTCATGAAGCATAAAGATGGTAAGAGACTGCGTAGATCATTTATGGGTAATTCTAAGAGAAAATCATATTTGAACAGAGAGGTATTTAAGTTTTTTATTAGAGGGTTTTTGTTATCCTGCTCGTAAGAGGCGTGCAGCATCGTTGTGTCCGAAAAGATAAAGGAGCAACCGTAAAGCTTGTCCTTGCTCAGAAGAAAGATGAGGATCGCGTTGTAAAAATAAACGAGCATCTTTTCTTGCCATTGACAAAAGATCGCTATGAACTGCAAGGTTTGCTATATGAAATTCAGGGACTCCAGATTGTTTTGTACCTAAAAGCTCTCCTTCGCCTCGTAGGCGCCAATCTTCTTCAGCAATTTCAAAACCATCTTCTGTATTGCGGATAATATTAAGGCGTGTTGCTGCTGTTTTAGTCAGTGGATCTTTATAGAGCAAAATGCAGGAAGATTTTTTATCGCCTCGTCCTACACGTCCACGTAATTGGTGCAATTGTGAAAGGCCAAAATGTTCCGCGTGTTCGATGATAATGATCGAAGCATCTGGAATATCTACTCCCACTTCAATGACGGTGGTTGCAACTAAAATACGTGTATTTCCACATTTAAAAGATGCCATAGCGGCTTCTTTTTCTGCTGTAGACATTTTTCCATGGATCATACCAACGTGTGCTCCAAAGCGCTCATGGAGAAATGCAAAGCGGTTTTCAATTGAAGTGAGATCAAGAGCTGTCGATTCCTCTACTAAAGGACAAATCCAATAGAGCTTTTCTCCTTTTTCTAATGCAATTGCGATTCTCGCTATAAGCTCATGAAGACGTTTCAAAGAAAGCGTTGCTGTTGTAATGGGTTGTCGTCCCATTGGTTTTTCGGTAATTTTAGAGACATCCATATCACCAAAAGCTGTTAAGACAAGTGTGCGCGGAATGGGCGTGGCGGTCATAACCAGCATATCAGCTTTATTGCCTTTTTCTGTAAGAGCGATACGTTGATGGACACCAAAACGGTGTTGTTCATCGATAATGGTTAAAGCGAGATTATTATAAGTAACGCTGTTTTGTATGAGAGCATGAGTTCCGATAACAATAGAAACTTGACCTGACAGAATATCATTCACGATATTTGTCCGCAATTTTCCTTTTTCTCGTCCTGTTAAAAGCGTTGTTTGTAATCCGACCTTTTCGGCAAGAGGAGCGATGGTGGCAAAATGTTGCCTAGCAAGCACTTCAGTTGGTGCCATTAAAGCTGATTGTCCTGAATTTTCAGCAATTTGTGCCATTGCCATCAATGCAACAACAGTTTTTCCTGCGCCTACATCACCTTGAAGTAGTCTTAGCATCGGTTCTGGTGAAGCAAGATCATTTGCGATATCTTCTACTGCTTTTTTTTGTCCGGTTGTGAGTTGAAAGGGGAGGATATTAAGCAATTTTTTAGTATAAATTCCTGTTGATGGTCGAGAAGTGCCAACAAGAGATTTAGTTTTCAAACGCACGAGTCCTAGTGCCAATTGACAAGCGAGCAATTCATCATAGGCAAGACGTTTGCGTGCTGTACTTTCTAAGGATAGATCATTGGGGTTAATGGGCGCATGGATACGGCGTAAAGCAACAGAAAAAGAAGGAAAATTTTGCTGCTTTTTTACATTTTCATCTATCCATTCTGGGAGGAGAGGAATAAAATCAAGAGTGTTTTGTATGGCGCGTCTTAGTGTCTTTACAGTTAGTCCTGCAGTAGAGGGATAGACAGGTTCGATGAGAGGTATCTGATTTGATTGTTCGCTTGGGGCAATATAGTCTGGATGCGCCATTGAAAGCTGTCCATTAAACCATTCAACTTTTCCTGATATAATGACTTTTTTTCCTTCGGGGAGTTGTTTTTTTAGCCAAAGAGGTTGAGCATGAAAAAAGACTAAATTTATTTTTCCTGTGTGATCATGGGCAATAACACGATAGGGAATTCGGTTGTGACCACGGGGTGGTGGTTGATGCTGATCGATGATAATTTCGAGCGTAACAGTATCTCCTTCTTTTGCACAAGTAATGTTGGGACGCATTCTGCGGTCTATAACGGAATGGGGCATTAATTGAAGAAGGTCAATAAGGGTTGCTTCGCGTTGTGTGGGATTAACATCTAAGAGTTTGGTCAATAAACCATAGACTTTAGGTGTAATACCAGAAAGAGTTCGGATAGAATTAAAAAGTGGGGTAAGAAGACTTGGAGGCATGAGCAAATTTAACCTGCCCTTTTTGTTTTTTCTAGACCTTTAGAAGAGCTTTTTGGGGATAAAGTCATAAAGAGGAGGTTGCTTTATTTACACATTGAACTTTAGGAAGAGAAATTAATATTTAAAGAAAAATACAATTAAATGGTCAAAAATTAAAGTGCTTAGATGAGGTATATTGTTTTTCTTTTTATTTTAGGTGTTTATTTGCTGTGAATAGAAGCATTTTCTTGATAGAACTCTCTTATAAATATTAATAAAATTGGGATATTGCTCCTATGTAGGATGATGAATTTATAGCTTTAAAGTTTGATGATAAACAGAAGTTTTTTCTTTTATAAGGGGTGCTGTTTAGCATTTATTTTGTAGTGGGAAATTGTGAGAGTGGTAAAAAATAAAATGCAAATGCAAGAGAACAAAAATTCTCTTCCTCGCTTTATTCATTTGAGAGTGCATTCAGCTTATTCCTTGCTCGAAGGAGCTTTAAAAATCCCCCAAATTATTCAACAGACGATTTCAGATCATGCACCAGCGGTTGCTATTACCGATACCAATAATTTATTTGGTGCTTTGGAATTTTCACAGCATTGTCTTTCTCATGGGGTCCAACCTATTATTGGTTGTCAGCTTACTGTTGATTTTTGTGATGAAAATGATCATTCACGTTTGGCTAAATGGCGTAATCCTTCTGATTTTTGCTCTATTGTTCTTTTGGCTGCTAGCGAAACCGGTTATGCTCATTTGGTTCGTCTTGTGAGCCGTGCTTATCTTGATAAGTGTGATACTGATCCTCCTCATATTAAAGCTGATTGGTTGTCAGAACACAGTGAAGGCATAATCGCTTTAACGGGTGGAAAGGGAGGACCTATTAATCTTTCTTTGGCAGAAGAGAAAAAAGAACATGCTGTTGAGCGCTTAATTTATTTGAAAAAATCTTTTGCTGATCGTCTTTATGTGGAGTTACAACGGCATGGCTCTTATGACCGGAGAGTAGAAGCTGATCTTATTGAATTGGCTTATGCGCATGAAATTCCTCTTGTAGCAACGAATGAAGCTTTTTTTCTGCAAAGAGAAGGGTATGAAGCGCATGATGCGCTGATGGCTGTTTCAGAAGGACAAATTGTCTCTAATCCAGATCGCAAACGTGTGACACCAGATCATTATTTGAAGTCACAAGATGAAATGGTTACACTGTTTTCTGATCTTCCAGAAGCTTTGGAAAATAGTGTTGAAATTGCATTGCGTTGTCATATTGCCTCGCCTCTTCGAAAACCGATATTGCCTCGTTTTATAGAACAATCTGTTAATTCAGAAACTACTTTAGAAATAGAAGATAGTGAGTTATTAAATCAGGCTAAAGATGGTTTGAAGATTCGGCTTGAAACAATAGGGTTGGCTGAAGGGTATACGATTGCAGATTATGAACAGCGGCTTGATTATGAAATTTTAGTTATTACGCGTATGCAATTTTCTGGATATTTTCTTATCGTTTCAGATTTCATAAAATGGGCAAAGGTTCATGACATTCCCGTTGGACCAGGCCGGGGTTCTGGTGCTGGTTCACTTGTTGCTTATGCATTGACGATTACTGATGTGGATCCCTTGCGGTTTTCTCTTCTCTTTGAACGTTTTCTGAATCCAGATCGTGTTTCGATGCCAGATTTTGATATCGACTTTTGTCAAGAGCGGCGCGAAGAAGTTATTCAATATGTTCAAAAAAAATATGGACGTGATCAAGTTGCTCAAATTATTACTTTTGGTAAGTTACAGGCACGTGCAGTTTTGCGTGATGTGGGGCGTGTTTTAGAAGTTCCTTATCGTCAGGTGGATTATCTTACAAAATTAATTCCTGCCACCCCAGGAAGTCAGGTAGAATTAGCAGATGCTATTAAGGATGAACCTAAATTTGAAGAAGAAAAGAAAAAAGATCCCGTTGTTGGACGCGCATTAGATATAGCGCTTCAGTTGGAGGGACTTTATCGTCATGCTTCAACTCATGCTGCTGGGATTGTTATCGGAGATCGTCCACTTTGGGAGCTTGTCCCGATGTATCGTGATCCTCGTTCTGATATGCCTGTTACACAATTTAACATGAAATATGTTGAACAAGCGGGGCTGGTAAAATTTGATTTTCTTGGATTAAAAACGCTTACTGTTTTGAAAATGGCAGTCGATTTTGTTGCCAGAAAGGGGATTAAAATAGATTTATCAAATATTCCTCTGAATGATGAAGCAACCTACGCTATGATGGCACGTGGTGAAACGGTTGGCGTGTTTCAGGTGGAAAGTTCTGGTATGCGCAAGGCGTTGATTGGAATGAAGCCAGACCGTATTGAAGATATTATTGCGCTGGTTGCACTTTATCGTCCAGGTCCAATGGAGAATATTCCAACCTATAATGCACGCAAACATGGGGAAGAGGAAATTGCTTCTATTCATCCTAAAATAGATCATCTGATCAAAGAAACACAAGGTGTTATTGTTTATCAAGAACAGGTGATGCAGATTGCTCAGGTGCTTGCTGGCTATTCGCTTGGGGAAGCCGATTTATTACGTCGTGCTATGGGAAAAAAAATTCATGCTGAAATGCAAAAACAGCGTACGCGTTTTGTTAATGGAGCCGTTGCAGGTGGTGTGGATAAAGATCAAGCTGATATTATCTTTGATCTTTTAGCAAAATTTGCCGATTATGGTTTTAATAAATCGCACGCTGCTGCTTATGCAATTGTTTCTTACCAAACAGCTTATATGAAAGCAAACTATCCCGTTGAGTTTTTAGCTGCTTCAATGACATATGATATGACGAATACAGATAAGCTCAATGATTTTCGGCGTGAAGCATTAAGGTTGGGTATTGAAGTTATTGCACCTTCTATACAAACATCTCATCGTGTTTTTGAGGTTGGTGATAACTGTATTTATTATTCTCTTGCTGCCATTAAAGGTGTGGGAGAAACTGTTGTAGATCATATTGTTTCTTGTCGTGGGAATAAGGTTTTTAAGGATTTGGAAGATTTTTGTGCGCGTGTTGATCCTCGTATTGTTAATAAGCGTGCGATGGAAAGTTTAGTTTGTGCTGGTGCTTTTGATTGTTTTAACATTGCACGTGAGGTTTTATTAGCCAATCTTGGAACCCTTCATGCGCGTGCACTTCGTATTCTCGATGACAATTCTAGCGGGCAGGTTGATATATTTGGAATGGCAGGCGGATTAAAAGAACCATTGATTTTATCGCAAACAACCCCTTGGTTGCCGGCTGAGAAACTTTATCGAGAATTTCAAGCTATAGGTTTTTACTTTTCTGCGCATCCTTTGGAGGAATATCAAGCTATTCTAAACAAAAAACGCATTCAGACTTGGGGTAATTTTGCTAATGCCGTTAAAGGGGGAGCAACGGCTGCACGGCTTGCTGGAACTGTTGTGGCAAAAAACGTGCGCAAAACAAAATCTGGTAAAAAAATGGGAATTATTCATTTTTCTGATACAAGTGGACAATATGAAGCAGTTCTCTTTTCTGAGGCACTCTCGGATTATGAAGAGATGCTAGAACCCGGAAAATCTTTTATTATTACGGTGAGCGCAGAAAATCGTTCTGAAGGAGTTAGTTTGCGAATTGAAACAATTCAGTCTTTGGAAAATGAATCATTACAACAGCATAAAATGATGCGTCTCTTTATAAAAACAGTTGATATGCTTCCACAAATTGAACAAAATTTAAATCTTGGGGGGAATGGAGAGGTTGGGCTTATTTTAATTCAAGAGGATGGATTGCGAGAAGTCGAAATTGCGCTTCCTAAGCGATATAAGGTAAATTCACATGTCGCAAATGCTATGAAATTAATTCAGGGTGTTGTTGATGTAGAATTGAGTTAAAGAAAGATTAAAGATGGGAGCTGATTTTGAGTGGTGTTTTTGCTTTTAGGAGAGCTAAAAATTAAGCTTTTAAAATTAGATTGTAGGTTTCGAAAAGTATTGCTTTTATTAGAGTAAATTATGATATTTTTTAGTGTCATAAAATTAAAAAAATCTCGTTCTTTCGTAATATTCAAAGTGCCGGAAGAATTTTATAAGTTTTTATCATTATTTTTTATAGAATTCATCGCATCATACATGTAAAGCCAATTGAGATCTGACATAATGCTCTCTGGTGTACGAATTTTCATCATGAGATTGCGTGCAATTGCTATGGGACCGGTTGCGTGATAGGCTAATCTATTGAAATCTCCGCGTTTTTTTACTGCTGCAATACGCGGGGTGCGTGTTGTTTCGTAAAGCGAAAGTGCTTTCGTTAATGAAAAATCTTTCAATGAAAGTGCTTTTGCTAATGTGGCGGCATCTTCGATTGCCATAGCGGCGCCTTGTGCTGCAAAAGGTAAGGCAGCATGTGCGCAATCGCCAACAAATACTTGTCTCTCTAAACCGATAAAACGATTTTGTTTCATTTGAAAAAGTGGCCAATAACTCCATTCATCAATATGATCGAAGATTTGTAAGATTTTTGAATTCCAATCTTTAAAAAGAGATTTGAGTTTTTCTTTATCTCCTTTATGGGCCCATCCTTCTTTTGAATTTTCTCCATGCGTAATGGCGACAAAATTAAAAATTTTTTCTGACGATTGAATAGGGTAGACAACAAGATGATTTTTGGGTCCCATCCAAGCCGTAATTGTCTTCATATTTTGCAATGAAGAACGAAAGTTTTGAGGAAGATTATCAGATGTTGTTGTTGCACGCCAAGCAATAAAGCCACTAAAATTTGCTTTTTCATGAAAAGGAGATTGTTGCCGTAATGTTGACCAAACGCCATCACATCCGATCAGGAGGGGCGTTGAATAAAGCTGTTCTGTTGCCGTATCTATTTTTATTGTCGTGATTTTAATGTTGGTTGCCGATTGGGTAGAAGATACAATCGTTTCGCCTGCTTTGTATTTGATCAAAGGATTTTCAATCACTGCATTATATAAAATTTTTTGTAAAGCCGCGCGGTGAATCGTCATATAAGGGGCTTTCCAATATTTTTCTGTTAGATTAATAAGATGAGCCCGTAGATGTATTTTTAAAGATAATCCATCTTTTAACTCAAAAAAATATGGGATTGTCGCGACTTCAGTGAGTTTGTTAAGAAGTTTCCAGCGAGCAAGAATAGATGTTGCATTTGGTGTCAGTTGAATACCAGCGCCTATCGTTTCAAGTTGCTTACACTTTTCGATAATGGTGCTTGCAATTCCTTTATGAGCGAGTGCTAAAGCAGTGCTTAAACCAGCAATTCCTCCTCCAACGATGATGGGTGATTGTTCCACAAATGATTTCATATTAAACAAGCAGAATTAAAAGAGGGGTTATTAAGAAAGCCAAAAAACGCAATTATAATAGCTTTTCTGGATGATATAAGCATCCTGTTGGGTTTGTTTGATCGTATGATAGCGAGGGAACATAACGATAAAGGGTTGAGCAGTAAGGGCAAATTTTCTCATCTGCTGCTCCCATATCGATAAAGATATGAGGATGATCGAATGGGTGTGTAGCGCCTACACACATAAATTCTTTCACACCAATTTCGATTGTTTTATATCCAAGGTCATTTTGGAAATGAGGAATATTGTGATCAGCCATGGCATACAAACTCCAGAATAAATTTTCTCATCAGCTATGATTGGGCTCTTCTATTTTATAGGCGTGAGTTTGTAATAAAGCGTATAATAATGCAAGATGCTTTTTAAGACAAATTTCTCTTCTTTTATGCTATATTAGAATAGTTGTCTTACTTTTAGTGCTTTGCGCATAGCAATAATTCCAAGTACTTTTAAATATTAAATGGAAAAATGATGAGGGAAGTTAGGCATTGATATATTATTATGATGATAACATATTATCAAATGTTATGTGAGATATTTCGTCAAGGATTTTAGAAAATATAAAAGAAAATTATTTAGGATATATGGAACAGAGGGTGGTAGATAAAATTTCTATATCGAATATAACAATGAAAAATCCGGTACGATTTATTAATCGAGAGTTTTCATGGCTACAATTTAATAATCGTGTTTTGATGGAAGCGGCTAATTCGAAACATCCTTTATTAGAACGTCTACAATTTCTTTCTATTTCAGCTGCAAATCTTGATGAGTTTTTTATGGTTCGTGTTGCAGGACTAGCAGCTCAAATTCGTGCTCGCGTTACAGCGTGCAGTGCAGATGGGCACACTCCACAGGAACAACTTGATATTGTATTAGCTGAGATTTCAAAGCTGCAGGCTCACCAACTACGAGAATTGAATGTTTTACGTGATGAATTAAAAAAGAATGATATTGAAATTATTTGTTCTGATGATCTTTCAGAAATTGAAAAATCATGGCTTGAAAAATATTTTCTTGAGACAATTTTTCCTGTTTTAAAACCTTTACCTGTTGATTCTACTCATCCTTTTCCGTTTATTCCTAATTTAGGGCTTTCTATTGGGCTTCAATTGTCTGGAGAAACTGATCAGAATTCACACACAGTATTGTTGTCTATTTCAATGCTTTTAAGGCGTTTCGTTCTTCTTCCTCAAGAAGGTAATCATTTTCGTTTTATCGCATCTGAAGATGTTATTTGCCTTTTTATTAAACATGTATTTCCTAACTATGAGGTTAAAGGAATTGGTACATTTAGAATAATCCGAGATAGCGATATTGAAGTAGAAGAAGAAGCTGAGGATCTTGTTCATTTTTTTGAAACTGCTCTAAAAAGGCGGCGCCGTGGGCAGGTTATTCGAGTTGAGTTTGACGCAAAAATGCCAGAGAGTTTACGCCAATTTATAGCGAATAGTCTCGCTGTTCCTGATAATTGTATTAATGTCCTTGACGGATTTTTAGCGCTTAATACGGTATCAGAAATTGTTTCTATTCCCCGCGATGATCTTAAATTTATTCCTTATATTTCTCGTGTTCCAGAATGTATTCGTGAACATCATGGGGATTGTTTTGCGGCTATTCGTGAAAATGATATTGTGATTCATCACCCCTATGAGACATTTGATGTTGTTGTCCAATTTTTACGTCAAGCTGCTTGCGATCCTGATGTTGTAGAAATAAAACAAACACTTTATCGTACATCAAATGATAGTCCAATTGTTGGCGCTTTGATTAAAGCAGCTGAACAGGGAAAGTCTGTGACTGCTTTGGTAGAACTTAAAGCACGTTTTGATGAGGAAGCAAATATTCGTTGGGCCCGGGATCTTGAATGTGCTGGAGTTCAAGTTATTTTTGGTTTTATTGCATTAAAAACGCATGCTAAGATGTCATTAGTTGTGAGACGTGAGGGAAAACGTCTTCGCTCTTATGTTCATCTTGGAACAGGAAATTATCATCCCATTAATGCTAAAACTTATACCGATCTTTCTTTTTTTTCCACGGATGATGATATCGCTCATGATGTTGCGTTATTATTCAATTATATTGCGCAATATGAGCGTCCAAATGAAACAATGAAGATTGCTTTTTCACCCTTAACACTGCGTGGTCGTATCTTAGAGCATATTGAGGGAGAAATTGTTCATGCACAACAGGGAAGGTTTGCTGCTATTTGGATGAAAGTTAATGCATTGGTTGATCCTGAAATTATTGATGCTTTATATCGTGCCAGTCAAGCAGGGGTGCAAATTGATTTGGTTGTGCGGGGGATATGTTGTTTACGGCCTGGTATTCTAGGAATTTCGGATAATATTCGTGTAAAATCAATTGTTGGGCGTTTTCTTGAACATAGTCGCATTTTTTGTTTTGGGAATGGTCAAGATTTGCCTAATGAAAATGCACTCGTTTACTTAGGCTCTGCTGATATGATGCCTCGTAATTTGGACTATCGTATTGAAATATTGGTTCCGGTTTTTAATAAAATAGTGCGTCAAAAAATTCTTTTACAGATTATGTTAGCTAATATCATTGATAATCAACAAAGCTTTGATATACTTAAGGATGGAACATCAAAACGTATTACACCGCAGATAGGTGAAAGTCTATTTAATGCGCAGGAGTATTTTATGGCCAATACAAGTTTTGCGGGGGAAAATGAGTCTTTTGAGTCTTCTGTTTCGCGCTTGGTTGCGTTGCATCGGCAACAAGCCGAAATACATAAAGACTAAAATCCAATGACATATAGAGATGCTCAAGGTCGGTTAAAAGGGCGTAAGCCTGTTGCTGTTATTGACATTGGCTCAAATTCTGTTCGGTTGGTTATTTATGAGGGGCTTGTTCGGTCACCAACAGTTTTATTTAATGAAAAGATTCTTTGTGGTCTCGGTCATGGTGTGGCGAAAACAGGATTTTTAGAAGAAAAATCGATGAAAATGGCGTTGCAAACACTGAAACGGTTTCGTACGCTTTGTCGACAGATTGGGGCAGATGAGGTCTATACTTTAGCAACAGCAGCAGCACGAGATGCACAGAATGGCGTAGCATTTATTCAGCATGCTGAAGATATTTTGCAAAATAAAATATATCTTCTTTCAGGAAGTGAAGAAGCTATGTATTCAGCATATGGAGTTGTGTCTACTTTTTATCAACCAAAAGGTATTTCTGGGGATCTTGGTGGTGGAAGTCTTGAGCTGATTGATATTGATCATTCTGATGTTGGTGAAGGGATAACGCTCCCATTGGGTGGTTTAAGGCTACAGTATATGTCAAATAATGATAGTGCTGTAGCTACAAAAATTGTACATGAGCAATTTTATAAATCGTCTGTTGTTCGTGCTCGTAAAGGTATAGCACGTTATTTTTATGCAGTAGGGGGGACATGGCGTAATTTGGCAAAACTCCATATGGCAATGAAACACTATCGGCTCCCTGTTATGCATGGCTATGAAGTTGATGCTGTTGAAATGGAGAACTTTTTACGTCTTGTAGCACGTGGCAATATTGATAATATGAGAGGGATTGCAGCGGTTTCTCAGAACCGTCGAAAACTTTTATCTTATGGGGCAATAGTTCTTATTGAACTCATTCAGTGTATGGAGTTTGAAAAGATAATCTTTTCTGGTGCTGGCGTTCGTGAAGGTTTTCTTTATTCACGATTGCCGCAGGCGATTCGACTTTCAGATCCTCTCATTGCAGCATGCACAGAAATGGCTATTTTACGGGCACGTTCACCAAAACAAGCAGAAGAACTCATTGATTTTACGACGAATGCTTTTGAAGTTTTTGGAATTTCAGAAACCGAAAATGAATGCCGTTATCGTCAAGCCGCTTGTCTTCTTGCGGATATTGGTTGGCGTATACATCCAGATTATCGAGGCAATGAAGCAGCAAATCAAATAGCTTTAGGATCTTATCCAGGAATTTCTCATGAAGGGCGCCTTTATGCGGCACTTGCTGTTTTTTTTCGCAATACGAGTTTATTGGTTGATAAAGAATCTCTTCCCATTTTTCAATTAGCAACTCAAAATATAATTGAAAAAGCACGTATTCTTGGCGAAACTATGCGTATTGCTCATCTTTTTAGTGCTTCTGTTGCAGGAATTTTACCTCATTTATTGTGGCATAAAAAAGCAGATCATATTATCCTGCAGATCCCAAAGAATTACGCTGGGTTATTAGGAGAACGTCCTCTTGGACGATTACAGAAGTTATCAAAAATAATAAAACAACCTCTCGCTTTTGAAATTTTTTGATTTTTTTCCTAATTTATTCGTGTTTTATGTCTTAATAATAGGGCCATTGACGAGGGATAAACTAGGTAGCCTATCATCATGAGCTGGACAATAGGACTTGTTCCATAACGCCCCTGCTAGACACCACGCAAAGCATTTGTAATGCCTGAGCATTCATAAAAGAAAACATAATTTTTTATTCTGTTACTTGCATCACAGGATGGATTTTTCACTTCATAAGCTTCATGTGAAAATGAAAAGTTTTGTCCATTTTTACGTGAAAGGGTTTTCTTTTTATGCTGCGTCGTTATAACGTTTCTGTTTAGCTTGCTCGATTATCTTGATAAGATTCGATTGTAACCAACGCGATAAAAAACAAGTTTTAAAGATTTTGGGAGAGATCTATTGGTTACATGACGCTGGAATGTTGAAATACTCATATGAAACAGTTTTGCACTTTCACGGTCTGTCAAAAGAATATCATTTCAGTCATTATAAAATCCTTTCACTATAAAAAATAGAAATAAATCACAACTATTTATTAACCATGATTTTCGAATCCTTTGAAAGGTGTTTAATTTATAAAAAACAGCGCTTTATCATATAATTTCTTATGTGAAACTTTATGAGTCTTATTGAGATGGAATGAGAGAATCTTACGATATTCGGAGGTCTAATTCAATATAAATAACGCTAGATTATCGTTAGAAATCAATATATTGCTTTTGTTAGGTATTTTAGTTGTTATGCTGGCTCGTTTTTGATTGTTAGATTGCAATCTTGGTAGTTTTTAATACGATATGGTGACGTGAGGCATTATATCTTTGTTTGTTCCTATTTCTAGGCTGCTATTTTTGTAATGAATGCGCTTTTATTATCAGAACTTTTTTTTTCAAAACTTTTAAATAAGGAACTGTCTGTTTTTTTAGATTATTTTTAATGGGATTTCTATTTAATTGACCTGATAAAGATTTAGCTATCATTTTAATAAGAGTTTACTATTTAATTTTTTAACTTTGTCAGAAGTAGGCTTTATTTATCCTGTTTGCGTTGGCCTATAGGGCATACCAATTGATGTAGATAATGAGTAGCGTAATGGATTTTTCAAAATGAAAATGTAAATTAAAGCTGTTTTGTGCTTATTTTTCCATCGTTAAAGTAAAACCCTATCTGGCCCTTTAGCAGTTGTTCGGCTTTTTTACCAAATATTTCATAGCGCCAGCCATTCATAGCGGGAATATTTTTCTTTATTCCTCCATTGGCAATTTTTTCTAAATCATTAGATGTTGCAATAATTTTAGGGGCAATGCTGTTTTCATTTGCAACAATTTTTAATAACACTTTGAGCAGATCGATAACAGCGGCTGTCGTATCATTGAGTGGATTATGTTTAGGAATGGGGGGTAAAGTAGAAAGATCCACCTCTAATCCTTCGTGGACAGCTTTGATTAATGATTGAGCAATTGAGAGTTTATCCCAATTCTTATTAAGACTGCGCAACCGTTTTAATGCAGATTCATCTTTTGGTTGTTGGGTTGCTATTTCTATAAGACATTCATCTTTTATGATATGACGACGTGGCATATTGTATTTTCGTGCTTCACGTTCCCGCCAAGCTGCTATCTTTTGTAATACAGCAAGTTCACGTGGCTTTTTAATTTTTCCTTTCACTTTTTTCCATGCTTCATCTTCTGGCATATCATAGGTTTTAGGATTTAAAAGGATTGTTATTTCATCATCCATCCAGTGAGCTCGTTGATTTTTCTCTAACCTTTTTTTCAATAACAAGTAAACATCTCTTAAGTAAGTTACATCGGAAAGTGCATAGAGCAGTTGTTTTTCCGACAAAGGGCGGTAACTCCAGTCTGTAAAGCGGGAGGATTTATCAAGATGATGCCCTGTACAGCGTTGTACAATTTGATCATAGGAGATAGAATCACCAAATCCACAAATTGATCCTGCTATTTGCGTATCAAAGAGAGGGGAAGGAATAACACCTCCAAGATGATAAATTGTTTCAATATCTTGGCGCGCAGCATGAAAAACTTTTACAACTTTTTTATCGATCATAAGGTCAAAAAAAGGTTGTAAATCAATATCTGGTGCTATGGGATCAATCAAAACTGTGACATCTGGTGATGCGAGCTGGATTAAACACAGTTGAGGCCAAAAAGTTGTTTCGCGGATAAACTCAGTATCGACTGTTACAAAATCAGAGGTACGTAGAGCGTTAAGTGCAATTTCAAGATCTGTTGTTTGTGTAATAAGATTCATCATTTTATTATAATTCGATAAATTAAATTTGTCCTTTGTTGACTTTATTTTTGAGTTTTTATTCTCATATCTTGACAAATGGTTATTAAAAAGCGTTTGTAGCGCATGTGAATATTATAATCAAAGGCAAAAAACATGCATCGTTATCGCAGTCATCATTGTGCGGCTCTCCGTAGATGTGATGTAGGAACACAAGTTCGTCTTTCGGGGTGGGTTCATCGTGTTCGTGATCATGGAGGGATTCTTTTTGTGGATTTACGTGATCATTTTGGAATCACACAAATTGTTGCTGACCCTGCTTCACCAGCTTTTAAAGTTATTGAAAAAGTGCGTTCTGAATGGGTTATTCGTGTGGATGGGGAGGTATGTGCTCGTTCTGATGAGGTTATTAATGCAACGCTTCCAACAGGTGAGATTGAAATTTTTGCACAAGAGGTAGAAATTCTTTCAAAATCTGATGAGCTTCCTTTACCGGTTTTTGGTGAGCCTGATTATCCAGAAGATATTCGATTAAAATATCGTTTTCTTGATTTGCGTCGGGAGACTATGCACAAAAATATCATGCGTCGGACTGAAATTATTGCGGCTATGAGACGGGCTATGCAAAATAATGGTTTTACGGAATTTACGACGCCACTTTTGACAGCTTCATCGCCGGAAGGAGCGCGTGATTTTTTGGTTCCAAGTCGTGTTCATCAGGGAAAATTTTATGCGCTACCGCAAGCGCCACAGCAATATAAACAATTGTTGATGATGTCAGGTTTTGATCGTTATTTTCAGATTGCTCCATGTTTTAGAGATGAAGATCCAAGGGCCGACCGTCTTCCTGGTGAATTTTATCAATTAGATGTTGAAATGAGTTTTGTTGAGCAAGAAGATGTTTTAGCAACTATGGAACCTATTATGCGTTCTATTTTTGAAGAATTTGCAGATGGAAAGACTGTGACACAAAGCTTTCCTCGCATTTCCTATGATGAAGCAATGCAAAAATATGGTTCTGATCAGCCTGATCTACGTAATCCGATCATTATGGAAGATGTTTCTCAGCATTTTTATAATTCTGGTTTCAAAGTCTTTGCTCAAATTTTAGCGAATGATGAGAATGCACAAGTGTGGGCTATTCCAGCTAAAACGGGTGGAAGTCGTGCTTTTTGTGATCGTATGAATGTATGGGCACAAGGCGAGGGGCAACCAGGGCTCGGTTATATTTTTTGGCGTGAAGAAGAAGGAAAATTTGAAGGAGCAGGGCCTATCGCCAAAAATATTGGTGAACAGAGGACTGAAGCAATCCGTATACAGCTTGGTCTTGAAAGTGGGGATGCCTGTTTTTTTGTAGCTGGCGATCCAAAAAAGTTTTCATCTTTTGCCGGAGCAGCACGCACAAGGATAGGGGAAGAATTAGATCTTCTTGATAGAGATAGTTTCTCTTTGGCGTGGATTGTTGATTTTCCATTTTTTGAATGGAATGAAGATGAAAAAAAGATTGATTTTGCACATAATCCTTTTTCCATGCCTCAAGGGGGAGAAAATGCCCTTGCCTGTCAAGATCCTCTTACTATTAAAGCTTTTCAATATGATCTTGTTTGCAATGGTTATGAAATTGCATCAGGTGGAATTCGTAATCACTTACCAGAAATGATGCTTAAAGTTTTTGAACTTGTAGGACTTTCTAAGGAAGTTGTGAAAGATCGTTTTGGTGGTCTTTATCGTGCATTCCATTATGGGGCTCCACCACATGGTGGTATGGCTGCGGGAATTGACCGCATTATTATGCTGTTACAAGGTGTTAAAAATTTGCGTGAAGTTGCTTTATTCCCTATGAACCAACAGGCGCTTGATCTTTTAATGAGCGCTCCGTCTGATGTTTCTCCTACACAATTACGTGATTTAGGAATCCGCATGGCTCCTACTCACAAAAATAGCTCATAAAGTTGATAATGGATTGGTTTCATCTTTTCTACGTAGAGTGAAGTTTTGATGCCTTTCAAGAGTCAACGGTGTGTGCGTGTACTGTTTGTGAAATTTAGATAGGCAAAACGCTATTGTGTTGATTCTTTACGAGGCATTTTTATTCCTTGTTTCTATAGTGGCTTTTCCCCTTGTGATAGGTGAGGAAATAATTATAATTGCTTGATCATGAATAAATTAGAAATAAAAGAATTCTATAATATTCGGGAGCCTCATTTTAGTTGAAAAAAATTAATTATCTTTATATGTCAATATATTATTTATTTTTTATTGAAGTTTTTACAACGTTGTAGCAGAGAATTGTGTCTCTTCGTTTTTATGAGAATAATGTGGTTTTCCATTCTATGGACTTACTCTGAAAAGTTTAAATTTCATAAGCTTTGAACATTTTTTTGGTTTTTCGTAGAAAAACTGAATGGGGTTGTTATACAATTTATCTTTATAATAAAAGATGATGTTTGAAAGGTGCTTTTGTCATTTCAGAAAAAGATGAAATAACTCTTTGTGGGCAGTTAAATTATCGTCGAATTTGACAAAGCTTTCAATAAATTACTTAGGACAAGGGGGGAAGGACATGTATAAATTTTTCAAATTGATATAATTTTCTGTTCATGTTCTAATTGCAGCGTTTGTTTTTATGTAATTGACTTTTAATAAAAAAGTCGACTCATAGAAGATTTCATTAAATAAATCCTATAAAATAATTTCTTATTATTGTGGGAATTGTTGTTTTAATCTATGTCTGATAAAATGAATTTACCTTTTGATAAAGAACATATTGAACCAATAGAATTACGTTCTGCTTTACAGGAACGTTATTTGGCTTATGCACTTTCTACGATTACACACCGTGCATTGCCTGATGTACGTGATGGATTGAAGCCGGTCCACCGGCGGATTGTTCATGCGATGCGTCTTCTCAAACTAAATCCTGGACAGTCTTATGCGAAATGTGCGCGGATTGTTGGTGATGTCATGGGAAAATTTCATCCTCATGGGGATGCGTCTATTTATGATGCCTTGGTGCGCTTGGCTCAAAGTTTTGCTGTTCGTTATCCGTTGGTTGATGGGCAAGGCAATTTTGGTAATATTGATGGTGATAATGCTGCTGCCATGCGTTATACGGAAGCACGTATGACTGAAGTGGCTGCATTGTTACTTGAAGGAATTAATGAGAATGCTATTGATTTTCGTTTAACCTATAATGAGGAAGATGAAGAGCCGGTTGTTTTACCAGGAGCTTTCCCTAATCTTTTAGCAAATGGTTCTTCTGGTATTGCTGTTGGTATGGCAACATCTATTCCACCCCATAATGTTGCTGAGCTTTGTGATGCAGCACTCCATTTGATTGCGCATCCCGATGTAAATGATGAGGCATTAAATCAATTCGTTCTTGGTCCTGATTTTCCGACGGGGGGAATTTTAGTTGAACCTAAAAAAAGTATTGAGGAATCCTATCGTGTTGGGCGTGGATTCTTTCGCTTGCGTTCACGTTGGCATCAGGAACCTGGTAGCCGTGGTTCTTATGTGATCGTTGTAACTGAAATTCCCTACCAAGTTCAAAAGTCACGCCTTATTGAAAAAACTGCGGAATTGTTGCTTGCACGTCGGTTGCCAATGCTTGAGGATATTCAAGATGAATCAGCAGAAGATATCAGAATCGTGCTTGTTCCTAAAAATCGGTCGGTTGATCCGGAGCTCCTTATGGAGTCTCTTTTTAAATTGACTGACTTTGAAGTAAGATTTCCCCTTAATCTGAATGTTTTGTCTTTGGGAAAAATACCCAATGTTCTTTCTTTGCGAGAAAGTTTGCAGCAATGGCTTGAACATCGTCAAGAAGTGCTTATTCGTCGCTCTTATTATCGGCTTGATCAAATTGATAGCCGATTGGAAATTCTTCATGGATATCTTATTGCCTATTTAAATCTCGATGAGGTCATTCAGATTATTCGTGAAGAGGATGAACCGAAAAAGAAGCTGATTAATCGGTTTGAATTAACAGAAAATCAAGCTGAAGCTATTCTTAATATGCGCTTGCGTTCTTTGCGTAAACTTGAGGAATTTGAAATTCGTAAAGAATTTGAAAGTTTGAAAGTTGAAAAAGAAAAACTACAGAATTTATTAGCTTCTCCTATAAAACAGTGGAAAATAATTTCAGAAGAAATCAAAAAAGTTCGAAACACTTTTGGTCCTGAAACACTCTTGGGGAAAAGACGTACGACGTTTGAAGAGGCACCAAGACATGATCTTGATGATATTCAACAAGCAATGATCGAAAAAGAACCGATTACTATTGTTATTTCTGAAAAGGGGTGGATGCGTGCTTTGAAGGGACACTTGAACGATTATAAAGCACTTTCTTTTAAAGAAGGAGACAGTTTAAAGTTAGCCTTTCCAGCATTTACGACCGACAAGATTGTGCTGATCAGTACGGGGGGGAAGTTTTTTGCTATTGGTGCAAATAATTTACCTGGAGGGCGGGGACATGGTGAACCTATTCGTCTCTTAGTTGATATGGATGATGAGCACGATGTTCTCACAGCGTTTGTGCATCACGCCGAGGAAAAATTGCTCTTGGTTTCATCTCACGGTAATGGTTTTATTGTTTCTTCTGCAGAAGTGATCGCCAATACACGAAAAGGAAAGCAAGTGATGAATGTGAAAGCTCCTGATAAGGTAAAGCTTTGTGTTCCGGTAAATGGTGATCATGTTGCTGTAGTCGGTGAAAACCGTAAAATGCTTATTTTTTCTATTGAACAAATACCAGAAATGAATCGCGGTAAAGGTGTTCGTTTACAGCGTTATAAAGAAGGTGGTGTTGTTGATGCCAAGACTTTTAATTTATCAGAAGGCTTAAGTTGGCAAGATATAGCTGAACGAATCTTTAACCGTCAAGCTGATGATCTCATTGAATGGATGGGAATGCGTGCGGGCGTCGGGCGTTTGGTTCCAAGAGGATTTCCAAAATCAGGAAAATTTATCAATTAAATGTATTTTATAAATGGGAAAGTTTCCTATGGTTTTATGATTGTGTAAGATATTAATTTATAAAGATAATTTATTATTTTTTATATTGAACGAAAGACCTAAAGCGTAAGTTTTTCTCTTATTTCGATCTTGTTTAGGTTAAACCAATCAAAACTGTTTGTTTGCCTGTCATGAGATGAGAGACTAGCCCGTCTTCATAAAAACTATTGAAGAAAAGAATCAAAATATTTTTTAATAAACCGTTTCACAGACAAGAGTTGTTGCAACAATAGGTATGTTTGTTTTTTTACATTATACCATTTATGGGTGCTGTCGTGAAATGATTTGATATTTCGAGAGCTGTACCTTTAAACAAACAATGTGAATGTTTAACACAAGAGTGTTCTATTTGGAGATGTTTTATTTTGTCTGATAGGTTTATTTTCTTATTGTTCAAGAGAGATGTTATTAATCTTTCGTAGTAATATTTATTCGTTAGGATTACTATGATATTGCCTAAAAAGATGACCACGTTCAGCCCATAAGACGAGAAGTATGGCAGTGAGACTCAGAAAGAAAAATCCTGCTGAGTTTGGGATGGTTGTTTCATCGAATTGTTGGGCAATAAAAAAGCTAAGTCCTGCGCCGATAGATGTTTGAAGAAAGCCGGATACAGAAGAAGCTGTTCCAGCTATTTCTCCTACAGGTTCAAGAGCGAGTGTATTGAAATTGGCCATAATACCACCGCAGGTAAACATTAATATACAATATAACGTCATATAAAAAGGAAAAGGGATAACACCACCTGCTAAGATGGACCCAATAAACCAAATGCATGAAGTGGCACAAAAGAGCAAAAGCATAGTATGAGCAATACGCCGCATTCCAAGGCGTCCAACGAGTTGAGAGTTAAAGAATGATGATAGAGCTTGAAATGCAGCACCAACTGCAAAAGCAATAGGGAACCAAAGTCCTAGATTATAGATCCCTTCATATGTTTGTTGTGATGTATTAACGGCGGTAAAGATACAGCCTAAAATAATGGAAGTTGCAAGTGTATAGCAAAGTGTTGTGCGATTGGTTATTACAATCCATAAGTTGTGTTTAACTGAAGAAAAGGAAAGAGAGCGTTGCGCATAAAGAGTTTCAGGCAAGCGCAGTTGAATCCAAATCATCAGTCCTAAACCAATCATTGCCATGAAAATAAAAATATATTGCCAATGTCCAAGAAGTAAAATGATCTGTCCTGTTGCGGGACCAACCATTGGTGCAACAAGAAAAACCATCATAACAATAGACATAACTTCTGCCATTTTTCGACCACTGTAAAGATCACGTACGACGGAAACTGTAAGAACTCGCATAGCAGCCCCTCCAATACCTTGCAAGATACGTAAAATAAGTAAGAGAGAAAAATCAGTTACAAAGGCACAGCCAATCGCCGTAAATGAATAAAAAGCGAGCCCGAGAAGAATAAGTTTACGTCGTCCATACCTATCGCTTATTGGACCGAAAAATATTTGAGCAATACCATAGCTAATAAGATAACTCGAAATGATATAATGTTGATCATTTTCATTGAGAACATTTAAGCCGTCTAAAATATCGGGCATAGCTGGCAGCATAATATCAACAGCTATAGCGTTAATAGCCATGAGCGAAGCAATAAGAATAACAAATTCTTTATAGCCAATTTTGTTTCTAATCGCATCTCTATGCGTTTGTTCATCGACTGAATATGACATATGGCATCCTTGAAATAAAAATTTCGTCTGAAAACAGCTCTTTTTAAGAGTCTGAATAAAATGAAAGATACCTATGATTGATTACATGGAATATTTTTTTCTTTCAAAAGTTCCTGTAACTCATTGTTTTGAAACATCTCTTTAACAATATCACAGCCTCCGATAAATTCACCTTTGATATAAAGCTGTGGAATTGTTGGCCAATTTGAGTAATCTTTAATCCCTTGACGCAATTCGTTAGAAGTTAAGATATTAATCCCTTTATAATTCAATCCTAAATAATCAAGAATTTGAACAACTTGTCCCGAAAACCCGCATTGCGGAGCGTCAGGTGTTCCTTTCATGAATAAAATGACGTCGTTTGTTTTAATTTCGTTGTCAATAAAATCATGAACAGTGGTCATTTTTATCCCTCGATATTTCAGATTCTTATCAGTGTGTAATTTATATTCATACTGCTTTTAATCGTATTAAATGTGTGAATGCAAGAAGAAATTTTAGATTATTTTGGGACATTTGTTTGCAACATTAAGGCGTGAAGGTCATTTCCCATATTGCCTTTAAGGGCATCATAGACCATTTTATGTTGTTGAACACGGGTTTTACCACGAAAACTTTCAGAAATAACTTCTGCAGCATAATGTTCCCCATCTCCAGCAAGATCACGAATTCTTACTGTAGCATCAGGAATGCCTTCACGAATAAGCGTTTCAATTGCATGGGCACTCATTGCCATCATTATTCTCCTATGTTGTTCATTTTTTATAAAGGCTGTTTAAGAGAAAAAACAATTTTTACTCTTCACCCATAAATTGTGGAAACCAGTTTTCATAGGCTTTTGTGAGTTTGTCTATAGAAAGTTTTAGTATTCCATCTATATCAAGTGCATCACCTGCAACTTGACCTAGCTTTGTTAAAGAAACTGTATTGATTTGTGCGAGCTCTTTAAGACTATTAAGAGAGTGAGGTTTGACGGCTAAAAGATAACGTCCTTGGTCTTCTCCAAAAAGTTCTGCATGATGGAGTGATTTATTGCTTAATTTTACTTTGATTCCTTTACCTGCTTTAATCACCATTTCAGCAAGTGCTATCGCTAATCCTCCGTCAGAAAGGTCATGGGCGGCGTGAATAAAACCACGATGTATGACATCTCGAACAAATTGACCATGCTTTTTTTCAAGTTGTAAATCTACAGGTGGGGGGGCGCCTGCATCAATATTTAAAATGTTACGTGCATAGATTGATTGTCCTAAATGGGAGCCGCAATTTCCTACTAAAACAAGAATATCTCCATTTTGCATACCACTTATTGTTACCATTTTAGACCAATCATTAAGAAGGCCTACACCAGCAATTGTGGGGGTTGGAAGAATGGCTTCCCCATTTGTTTCGTTGTAAAGAGAAACATTGCCTGAAACGATAGGAAAATCAAGGATTCTACAAGCTTCTCCTATACCTTTAATAGCAAAAACCAGCTGTCCCATAATTTCAGGTTTTTCAGGGTTACCAAAATTGAGATTATCTGTAGCAGCCAGTGGTGTTGCACCTGTCGTACTAATGTTTCGCCAGCATTCTGCGACAGCTTGTTTCCCCCCTTCATAAGGGTCTGCTTCACAATAGCGAGGTGTTACATCAGAAGAAAAAGCAAGAGCACGTTTGCTGTTGTTTCCTACACGGATAACGCCTGCATCACCTCCTGGACAAACAAGGCTATTTCCTTGGATAAGGGTATCATATTGTTCATAAACCCATCGCCGAGAACTTTGATCAGCAGAATTCAATAAGCACAGAAGCGCATCACCAAGATTTTCAACTTTTTTGACGTCTTCTGCTTTCAAGGGTGTTTTTTTTGCCGGCTCACTCCAAGGACGATCATAAACAGGCGCTTCATCACCAAGCTCTTTGATGGGAAGATTGACAACTTCTTCCCCTTGATGAAATACACGAAAACGTAAATCATCGGTTGTTTTTCCAATGATAGAAAAATGTAGTCCCCACTTATGAAAAATTGCTTCTGCTTGCTTTTCTAGTTCTGGTTTAAGGACCATGAGCATACGCTCTTGACTTTCAGAAAGCATCATTTCATAGGCTGTCATGTTTTCTTCTCGAACAGGAACTGTATCAAGATTAAGCTGTATCCCCAGATTTCCTTTTGCTCCCATTTCAACGGCAGAAGAGGTGAGTCCTGCTGCCCCCATATCTTGGATAGCAACCACGGCTCCAAGTTCCATGAGCTCTAAACATGCTTCAAGGAGACATTTTTCTGTAAAAGGATCACCGACTTGAACGGTTGGACGTTTTTCACTGATTGAAGAATCAAATTCAGCAGAAGCCATTGTTGCTCCACCGACACCATCACGTCCTGTTTTTGCACCCAGATAAACAACAGGGAGTCCAATACCTTGTGCTTTAGAATAAAAAAGGGCGTCTGTCTTTGCAATACCGGCGACAAAAGCGTTAACAAGGATATTGCCATTATAACGCTCATCAAAATTTACTTCTCCACCAACCGTTGGAACACCAAAAGAATTGCTGTAACCACCTATTCCAGAAACAACACCAGAAACAAGATGGCGTGTTCGTGGGTGATCAGGAGCACCAAATCGCAATGCATTCATAGCAGCAACAGGACGGGCTCCCATTGTAAAGACATCACGTAAAATACCACCAACACCTGTCGCTGCACCTTGATAAGGTTCAATATAAGAAGGGTGGTTATGGCTTTCCATTTTGAAAACAACACATTGTCCTTCGCCAATATCGACAACACCAGCATTTTCACCAGGTCCTTGGATGACACATTTTCCTTCTGTCGGAAGAGTTTTTAGCCATTTTTTAGATGATTTATAGGAACAATGTTCGTTCCACATCGCAGAAAAAATTCCTAGTTCAGTAAATGTTGGTTCTCTACCAATTAACGTTAGGATACGTTGATATTCATCTTCTTTTAGCCCGTGTTGTGCAATGAGTTCTGATGTAATAGTGATGTTATTGCAAGGCTTCATGAGTATTTATCCGTCAAATTAATCGAAATTTAGTATTTTTATTTTTTTAACCTAGCAGCTTATATTATAAACAATCATGTTGTTTAATAATAAAAATATTTATAGACAGTAAGCTGAAGATTTTGTCCGTTTGTTTGGTGGGATTTAAGACTAAAAATGGTCTTAAATAATTATGTGTTTAGAAAATAATATCCATTGTTGTTTGTGAAGAGCTTTGTTTATAGCTTTATGAAGCAAGAAATGGTATAAATCCTTATTTTTTTAAATTATGGAGCGCGAGTATTTTTGCAGCATTATCCATTTACTAACTCTAAAGCACTTTGAAAAAGTAAACGACCGTCAGTACCTCCGTGGGCGGGTTCAATAAAGTTTTCAGGATGGGGCATCATACCAAGAATATTACCAGCTTTATTAACAATACCAGCAATATCTTTCATTGAGCCGTTCGGGTTTGTATTTTCTGCATAGCGAAAAACAATTTGTTCATTGTCTTCCATTTGTTTCAATGTTTCACTATCAACAAAATAATTTCCGTCATGATGGGCAACAGGACAACGAATAATTTGTCCTTTAGAATAATATCGAGAAAATTTTGTCTTGGCGTTGACGACTTCAAGCTTGATTTCACGACAAACAAATTTTAAAGAAGCGTTACGCATTAAAGTACCGGGTAATAATCCTGCTTCCAACAAAATTTGAAATCCATTACAGATACCTATAATTGTCGTACCTTCTTGTGCTTTTTCACGAATGGCTTTTAAGACGGGAGTTCGCGCTCCAATCGCACCACATCTTAAGTAGTCGCCATAGGAAAAACCACCAGGAATAATAATAACATCTACATCTGGAATTGTTGTTTCTGTTTGCCAAATTTTTAGTGGCTCAACTCCCGTTATATGATGTAATGCTGCAACCATATCTCGATCACGATTTAATCCAGGAAGTTGAATGATGGCAGTTTTCATGAGCGTTTCACTTACAGAAGTTCGATTGTATAATTTTCGATGACAGTATTTGCGAGTAACTCTTCACACATTTGTTCAAGTTTTTTCTTTGCAGTTTCAGAAGGTAAATCATCAAGAACAATATCAAAAACCTTTCCTTGACGAATAGATTGAATGCCTTCGAAAGCCAAACTTTTTAAAGCACCGACAATTGCTTCTCCTTGTGGATCAAGAACGCTTTCTCTTAAAGTAACCGTAATGCGTGCTTTCATTTTTTGCTTCCTGCTTGTTAAAAGAACCTCTCCTTTGAAGAGGGGGGGTTGTATAAGGTGATGTTTTTTACCTTGTTTTTACTTTACGAGAACGGGACCACTTGGTCGTGTTGGTTCGTTTTCATTCATAATACCAAGACGTTTGGCAACTTCTTGATAGGCATTAATAAGCCCTCCCATATCACGACGAAAACGGTCTTTATCCATTTTTTCTTGTGTGTGCATATCCCATAGTCGTGCAGAATCAGGAGAGATTTCATCAGCAAGAACAATGCGCATTGTTTCATCTTCCCACAGGCGACCAAATTCCATTTTAAAATCAATTAATTGGATGTTAACACCGGCAAAAAGCCCAGAAAGAAAATCATTAATACGAATTGAAAGTTGCATGATATCTTCTATCTCTTGTGGCACAGCCCATCCAAAAGCTGTGATATGTTCTTCCGTTACCATAGGATCATCGAGAGAATCATTTTTATAGTAGAATTCAATGATGGATTGCGGAAGCGGGGTTCCTTCTTCCAGTCCTAAACGCTTAGCAAGAGAGCCGGCAGCAACATTGCGAACAACAACTTCCAACGGAATGATTTCCACCGCTTTAATAAGCTGTTCGCGCATGTTTATACGTTTGATAAAATGTGTTGGGATGCCTAAACGTCCAAGATGGCTAAAAATATGTTCCGAAATTCGGTTGTTTAAAACGCCCTTTCCGTCGATAATTTCATGTTTTTTTGCATTAAAGGCAGTTGCATCATCTTTAAAAAATTGAATATAAGTCCCTGGTTCAGGTCCTTCATATAAAATTTTAGCCTTGCCTTCATAAATACGGTGGCGACGATTCATCATGATTCTCTATTTATCTTGAGAGGTTTTTAATAACATTGATAAATGATACTATCCTAATTGATAGAATTTCTCAATGATATTGCTATGATACTTTTATAATTTTTATCATTACACGTTTACCCAAAGGTGAAGATACATAAGCGATGAGAAAGAAGATCACCTCTTTTGGATCAAATTTTTGCAAGAAAGTGAGAGAGGACCATAAGCCCTTCAGGCCAAGGTCCGTGTCCGGATTCTGCGTTAATATGGCCAGAATACCCAGCATCAACAAAGAGTGATCCCCAATCATTGGCAATTTTTTCTGCTACTGAAAATTGACAAAACTCATCGTTGCGACTGGCTATGACAATAGAAGGAAAAGGAAGCTTTTGGCGATGATAGGGGCCAAATGTCATTAAATGTTTGGGACGTATTTTTTCATTGGCGACATCTGGAGGTGCAACAAAGAAAGCGCCACAAATTTTTTCTGTATTTTGTACAGTTGCATGAATAACACTGGGAACTCCTAATGAATGAGCAATAAGCATAACAGGCCTTTGAGCTTTTGCGATGGCGGTTTTAACTTTGTTAACCCACTCTTCACAAACAGGCTTTGACCAATGGAGTTGTTCAATGCGGCTGGCTGTCGACAATTTTTTTTCCCAGCGTGTTTGCCAATGATCTGGACCAGATCCTTTGTAACCAGGAACAATAAGAATATCGAGTTGATTTGCTTTCATGAATTGTTTTCTTTGTTACAACAGATTTTTGATCATAGGTTGAATGGATTTTGGTTTTCTATGTCGCTTTATTGTTCTTCAAAAACACGTTTAAAAATCGTATTGATATGTTTGGTGTGGTAAGAAAGATCAAATTTTTCGCGAAGTTCTTCTTCACTTAAAGCTTTGGTAACATCTTTGTCGTTGAGGAGTTCTTCTAAAAAATCTTTTCCTTGTTCCCAAACTTTCATCGCATTTCGTTGTACAATCCGATAAGAATCTTCACGACTAATCCCTGCTTGTGTGAGTGCTAAAAGAACCCGTTGTGAGTGAACAAGACCGCGGAATTTATTGAGATTTTTTTGCATATTTTCTGGATAGACAATGAGATTTTCAATGACAGATGTGAGGCGAGAAAGAGCAAAATCAAGTGTAATAGTCGCATCTGGAGCAATATAACGCTCAACAGATGAATGGGAAATATCACGTTCATGCCAAAGAGCTACATTTTCCATGGCTGGGAGTGCAAATGCACGTACCATACGGGCTAATCCAGTTAAATTTTCTGTTAAAACTGGATTACGTTTATGAGGCATTGCCGATGAACCTTTTTGCCCAGGTGAGAAATGTTCCTCTGCTTCAAGAACTTCTGTTCGTTGTAAGTGGCGTATTTCTATTGCTAGCCTTTCAATAGAGGAAGCAATAACACCAAGTGTTGCAAAAAACATAGCATGACGATCTCTTGGTATTACTTGGGTGGAAACCGGTTCAGTACGCATCTTCAAGGCTTTTGCTACATGTTCTTCAACGCGTGGATCGATATTAGCAAAAGTTCCTACAGCTCCTGAAATCGCGCAAGTAGAAATTTCTTCTCGTGCAGCAAGAAGACGTTTGCGACAACGGGAAAATTCAGCGTATGCAAGAGCAAACTTGATTCCAAATGTTGTCGGTTCAGCATGAATGCCATGACTCCGCCCAATGGTGATTGTCTCTTTATGCTCAAAAGCACGTCTTTTTAATGCTTCAAGAAGTTGATCTATATCCTCTAGCAAAATATCACTCGCACGCATCAATTGAATGTTCAGCGTTGTATCGAGAACATCAGATGATGTCATGCCTTGGTGGATAAAACGTGCCTCTGGTCCAATGAATTCAGCTAGGTGGGTTAGAAATGCGATAACATCATGTTTGGTAATTGCTTCAATTTCATCAATGCGATTGACATCAAATTTAGCTGCTGCCCCTTTTTCCCAAATGACTTTGGCGGCTTCTTTCGGAATAATCCCTAAGTGAGCAAGGGCATCACAGGCATGGGCTTCAATTTCAAACCAAATACGATATTTTGTTTCGGGAGACCAAATTGTTACCATTGCAGGGCGGGAATAACGTGCGATCATCATTTTTTTCCTTGTTGTGAGAGGATTGCGGCTTGGCGCAATGCACTAATACGTGTTTTGTAAAGCTCTTTATTTCCATCTTTATAAATTGCAGAGCCTGCGACAAATACATTTGCACCAGCTTTTGCAGCTATCCCAATTGTATCAACGGTGATACCACCATCAACTTCAAGATCAATAGGGCGGTTTGCAATCATGTTTTTAACGCGCTTAATTTTATTTTTTATTTCTGGAATAAAACTTTGTCCACCAAAACCGGGATTGACCGTCATGATGAGAATGAGATCTAATTGATCAAGCAAATATTCAAGTACATGTTCAGGGGTGCTTGGATTGAGTGCGATTCCTGCTTTTTTCCCCATTTTTTTGATTGTTTGTAATGAACGATGAAGATGTGGACCTGCTTCAGCATGAATAGTTATAATATCTGAACCTGCTTTTGCAAAAGCTTCTAAATAAGGGTCTACTGGTGCGATCATCAGGTGGACATCAAATATTGCTTTTGTTAATGGGCGTAGAGCTTTGACGATTTCAGGACCAAAGGTGATGTTAGGAACAAAGTGCCCATCCATAATATCAAGATGAAGCCAATCTGCACCAGCATCAACAACATCTAACATTTCTTGTCCAAGTTTAGAAAAATCAGAAGCCAAGAGAGAAGGCGAAATGAGATGAAAATGAGGCATTAAAATCTCCTTAGATTGGCAGTTTTTATCATATCGCTGTGTATACACAAATATTTTTTGTGTTATGACGGAAAAGAAAAAATATGTATTATAGGTCTTTTTATGGAAAGATTGCTTGAAATTTTAAAGCTTTATAAGTGAAAGATATGTCGAATCATAAAACATATTTGATGCCTGAACTTCAACATAAACATACTATTGCGGTTTCTTCTCAAGAATATCGAGATGCCATGAGTCTTTTTGCAGGAGCTGTGCATATTGTGACAACAAATGGTATTAAGGGAAGACGTGGGGTGACTGTTTCGGCGTGTTGTTCTTTATCTGATGATCCTCCAACCCTTCTTGTTTGTCTCATGCGCCATAATTTAAAGAATCAGGTGTTTATGGAGAATGGAAATTTTTGTGTTAATAGCTTGGCAGGAAAACATCGCTCATTAGCGGATGTTTTTTCGAGGCGTTGCAATTCTACACAAAATGAGCGTTTTGATGTTGCTCAATGGGGAGCTTTGCAAACGGGGGCGCCTAGTCTTTCAGACGCTCTAGCGTCGTTTGATTGTCGTTTGATTTGTTGGCACGAACACGCAACCCATTGTGTTTTGATTGGTGAGGTTGTTGCAATCAACTGTAATAAAGAAAAAGATGCTTTGATGTATTTGAAACGTGAATATCACACTTTGCCTTTATAAAGATTTTATTTTTTTGCATTGATGAAATGATTTATTGTTGCTTCATTTAGATTTTAAACAATGTAGAGAGTAGGGGAGGGATGGCTCTGATATCTGATATTAGATTTCCTTCTTTTTAAAGTTTTTCAATAAGCGAAAAAAATGATTCTGGATGAGATTTGATCAAGAATTCAATCTACATAAAAAAGCGATCAAACCTAAACAGTGCATTTAGATATATTCGTCGATTATTATGAAAAAACATTTTACTCTTGTGTTGATGGGTATTGCACAATATATAGACCGCACATAGCATATGTGGAGGTTTTTTATTGCATGAGCGAAGAGATTGATGGTCAATATCGCCCTAGTGAAGATGAGCCTTTTATGAATGAGCGGCAAAAGGCGTATTTTCGTGCTAAATTGGTTTCTTGGAAGAATGATATATTAAAAGAAGCTCGTGAGACTTTGGAAAATTTGCAGGAAGAGAATGTTGGTCAGCCCGATTTGACTGATCGGGCTTCTTGTGAAACTGATCGTACAATCGAATTACGTGCTCGTGATCGTCAGAGGAAACTTATTTCAAAAATAGATGCTGCTTTAGAGCGCATTGATAATGGGACATACGGTTTTTGTGAAGAAACCGGCGAACCCATTAGTATCAAGCGTCTTGAGGCTCGGCCGATAGCCGTTTTGTCATTGGAAGCGCAAGAACGTCACGAACGACGTGAAAGAGTTTATCGCGATGATTAAGGTTATTGAGATGATAAACAAACGAAATTCGTGGTGATGAAATTGTATATTTTTATTTTTGAGGGGTAGGAATGAATAAAGATGGTTCTTGCCGCCCCTCAATTTCGGCGGTGATGGCTGAATCTTTTACCGCTTGATTCGTAAAAGGAGAGGGACTTTTATCCGATACATCGTTTCTTTCTGGAGGGGCGGAATTTAGATGTGTGTGTGTTTCTCTTTTTTGTATTTTTGATGTACCAGTAATATCGGATTCTACAACCACATCTGTTAATCCGCCAATAAGGAGCAAATGTTCTTTATTATCGCAACGGACTAAAACAAGGCGGCGTGCTCGATCTATAGAAATTACTTCACATAATGCTAATCGTGATAGACTTTTTTTTCTATTAATGCTGTATCTTCCTGTACTTAAGCGACGTAAAAACACGATAATTACGGTAATAGCTGCGATTGTTATTATAAAAAGCAAAAAGCTTATCGTTATGTTTGCAGCAGATACACCTATCTGCTCTGATAACCAGATATACATAGATTTTCTCCCATTTTGGATGGAAATATTATTTTTTATTGAGATAAATTTATAAACATACCCTCAAAAGGTTCACTTATAATGTAAGAAATAAACTTTTGAATATTAAGCGAGCTTATCTTAGATAATATCATAGTATATACTTTATAACAACATAACAACGAATATAAAGGAAGTTTTGTGACATAAGAAATAGCTATAAGCTAAGGCAAAGAGAGATGGATAAAGATTTTGAGAATAATGAAAGATCAGCGTCTTCGTTTCATCGGAGAGTTGTGATTTTTGGTGTTGTTTTTGTATTAGGTTTTCTTTTCATTGTGGGTATTTTAGGTTTTTTTTATCCACAAAACTATTTGCAACAGGCGATATCAATATCTTTTTTGATTCTAGCAATGATCGGTGTTGCAACACTCGTTTTGTGTGGAATGGGAATTTTAAGATATCATGTGTGGTCGCATGAAGATTTTGATTTTAGCATCTTTAATAGGAGCGATGATGCAATTGTAATCTCTGATCTTTCTGGTTTTGTTTATTATTCTAATCAAAACTATCGAAAAATTCTGACCTATAAGCCTGAAGTGTCTTGTTATAGGGTTATTGCGGATCTTCCAGGAGCTGGTGCACTCTCGTACCGCTTAAAGGTTGCAGCCTGTAATAATCTTGCAGCGCAAGAGGAATTGAGAGTAGAACAACCAATTTTTACCGATTCTACACCAAAAAAATCTGTTTGGTATAATATTTCCGTTCAACCTATCACAAAACAGAAAAAAAAGCTTTTATTTTGGCGTATTACTGATATTTCGCACTTACAACAAACGCGAGAAGTTTTTTTCTCGAACCTTCAAGAGGCTATCAATCACTTGGATCAAGCTTCTATTGGTTTTGTATCCGTTAATAGACAAGGAACTATTCTTTATGCCAATGCGACTTTTGCCGAATGGTTTTCAATTGATTTAGCGAATTTCTCAATTGGTCAATATAATTTTGATTCGTTATTTGATAGCGTTGGCGCTAAGAGCTCATGGAGTGATATCTGTTTACAAACCAACAGATATCAAAGTTCAGGTTACTTTTTACCTTATAGGTTTTCGTTATGTTTAAATTCACACACGACTTGTGAGAAAATATTCCATTGTCTTATATCTGTTTCTTCTCTCTTAGAAGAGGAAGCCATTTATCGTGTTGTGATCATTCCACAACAAATACAAAAAGAAGAGGATGATCAATTAAAATTACCCAGTATATTAGGAGAATATTTTGATGCGAGTCCTTTTGCAATAGCCGTGGTGGATCATGCAGGGCAATTGGTTCATATGAATAAAGCTTTTTCATCACTCACGGGATGTATGGACAAAGCTGTCAATTTTTATGATGTTATTTCTCGTCGTGATTGTGTGCAGTTAGAGCGTTCTTTTCAGAGAATTGCGACAAATAAAAATTATTTTGTTTCTCTAGAAACTGTTTTAGAAAAAAATGAAGAATGCCATTTACGGCTCCATATTATGTCTGTACCGCCCTATCACGGTGATGCATTGCAAGATTTGCTTATTATCTCTGTGATTGAAACAACCGAACAAAAAACTCTTGAAGATAAAATGATGCAAAGTCAGAAGATGCAAGCTGTAGGACAATTGGCTGGCGGCATTGCTCATGATTTTAATAATGTTTTAACAGCAATTTTAATGTCGTGTGATCTTCTTTTAAATACGCATCGTAGTTCTGATCCTGCTCATGCTGATCTGATCAATATTAAAAACAATGCTAATCGTGCAGCTGCTCTTGTCCAGCAATTATTAGCTTTTTCTAGAAAGCAAACACTTCGACCTGAAGAAGTCGATTTTACTGAATTTTTATCAGATATCCGCAATCTTATTTTACCACTTTTGGGGAATAATATTCAGTTAAAAATTATCCATGGAAGAGATTTGTGGAGCGTTGAAGTTGATCAAGCATCTTTTCAGCGTGTTATTATGAATTTGGTTATTAATGCGCGTGATGCCATGTTAGATGGAGGTATTGTTACGATTGCAACAAATAATATTACAAAGCAACAAAGTGCTGAATTTAATCATCTTGGATTAGCAATTGGCGAGTATGTGCAATTGACTATTTCAGATACAGGGGCTGGTATATCTGCTGCTATACAAGAAAAAATGTTTGAGCCATTTTTTACAACAAAAGAAGTTGGAAAAGGAACAGGACTTGGTTTATCAATGGTTTATGGAATTATCAAGCAGAGCGGTGCGTATATTTATTGTGAAAGTAAAGAAGGTGAAGGAGCAACATTTCATATTTTTCTTCCCCGTTATATCCCCAATATAAAAGGAGAAATTTCTCAAAAGATTGAAAAAGATGAAGAGAAAGATAAAAATATAGACTTAACAGGATCTGCGACTGTTTTATTGGTTGAAGATGAAGATGCGGTCAGAATGGGGGGGGTAAGAGCTCTTCAAATGAGAGGATATACGGTTTTAGAGGCAGCAAGTGGGGCGGAAGCACTCTCTATTCTTGAGGAACAAAAAGGAGATGTTGATATTATTGTTTCCGATGTGGTGATGCCAGAAATGGATGGGCCCACTTTATTGAAGGAAGTCCGTAAAAACTATCCTGGTATCAAATTTCTTTTCGTTTCTGGATATGCAAAAGATGCTTTTGCTAAAAATCTTCCACAAGATGCTGTTTTTGGTTTTTTATCTAAACCTTTTACACTCAAACAGTTAGCTGTAACAGTTAAAGAAACACTTTCATCATGAGAAAAAATTTATGCAATAGAAAAATTGCGTATTTTAAGATTTTTTAGGCTAAAGACGAGAGCATTTTGATAAATAGAGCTTATGATAATGTCATAGAACTAAATAAAGAAGAAGAATTTTGAAAATGAAATAAAATTCAAAAAATCACATGTTTTGTGCAAAAATTTATGAAGAGATGGGCTCTATTATGTCAACATTTCATAGAGATTTTCAATTGTAGATACTGAGCAGAAACTATGTGTAAAGCATTGAAATATGCTGATTAATAGATTGTTGATACACTCAAAAAGATAAAAGCTGTTGTTGCGTATCTATCATTTTGCTCTTTCCTTCAATAAATGCTTTTAAAGCTTCAGGGTAGAGTTTATGTTCTACTTTAAGAACTCTCTGTGCTAAACACTCAACGGTATCATGGATACAGACGGGGACGGCTGCTTGGGCGAGGATTTTTCCTGCATCCATGTCTTCTGTAACAAGGTGAACAGTGCAACCCGTGATTTTTACACCTGCTTGTAAAGCTTTTTCATGTGTGTTTAAGCCTTTAAATGAAGGCAAAAGAGAAGGATGAATGTTTAAAATCCGTCCTTCGTAAAGTTTTACGAAACGCGATGAGATAAGGCGCATATACCCTGCAAAGCAAAGAAAATCGGGCTTATATTGATCTAAAATCGTAAAAATATCTTCTTCATGCTCTTCTTTTGTTTTGTAGATTTTACGATCAACAATATGAATGGGTAAGTTATAGTTTTGGGCCTTTTCAATACCATTTGCATGCGGATTATCGCAAATAACAGCGACAATTTCAGCAGGATATTCTTTTTGTTGGCTTGCTTGAGCAAGGGCGACCATATTGGACCCATTACCAGAAATAAAAACGACAATTTTTTGTTTCATAAATTCAGTACTCCTTGATAAAGTATCCCTTTATTTTGATCTTGGCGTTTTGTTAAAATGCCAAGTGGAGTCACCGTTTCTCTTTTTTTTTCAAGCGCTTGCGTAATCGTTTCAGCTGCATGCTGTGCTACGATAATGATCATGCCAATACCACAATTAAATGTTCTTAACATTTCTGTTTCTTCTATTTTACCTTGTTTGGCAATCCATGAAAATACTGCTGGAACATTGATGCTAGAAAGATTAATTTCAGCGCAGAGAGAGGATGGAAGGACACGTGGAATATTTTCAGGAAAACCTCCACCCGTAATATGAGCAAGAGCTTTAATCCCTTCATATTTTCGCATGATGGGAAGAAGCGATTTTACATAAATGCGTGTTGGTGTAAGAAGTGCTATACCAAGGCTGCTTTCGGGGGAAAAAGGGGCAGGGTCATTCCATTTGAGATAATTTTGCTGGATGATTCGTCGAACAAGCGAAAAGCCATTGGAATGAATTCCAGAGGCGCTTAGACCTAATATAATATCACCTTCTGTCAAATCTTTTGAAGGGAGTAGCTTGCTACGTTCGCATGCTCCAACAGCAAAACCAGCTAGATCATAATCTCCCTCTGCATACATTCCTGGCATTTCTGCAGTTTCTCCTCCAATAAGGGCAGCACCGGCTTGTTTACATCCTTCTGCAATACCGGAAACAATCGCAGCTCCTTGTTCAGGGTCAAGCTTTCCAGTTGCAAAATAATCCAGAAAAAAGAGAGGTTCAGCCCCTTGTACGAGTAAATCATTGACACACATAGCTACAAGATCAATACCTACAGTGTTATGGTGACCTACTTCAATGGCAATTTTTAATTTTGTTCCCACACCATCATTGGCTGCTACTAGGATAGGATCCGTAAAGCCTGCTGCTTTTAAATCAAAAAGTCCACCAAAACCGCCAATTTCTGCATCTGTTCCGGCTCGTTTTGTTGCGCGTATAAAGGGTTTAATTTTTTCTACCATGGCATTACCCATATCGATGTTTACACCGGCTTTTGCGTAGGTAAGACCAGCTTTGGATTTATCCCCAGCCTTGGATTTATTATTTGTAAGATCTTGATTGCTCATTGGAGCCTTCCTTTAATGGAAAATCAGGTTTTGATATTATGCAATGCCATGATAGAGTTCTCTCTGCAAGAGATATTGATAAGAAAATAAGCAACTTTTCTTGTACCTTATTTTGAAGTTGTTTATAATTTTTTGTGAAGAATTTTTTAGGATATTTTATGAGCAAGATATCAGATAATCACGGACAGTCCTCTTGGCAGCTTATGAGAAAGAAAGTGAGTGAGAATACATCTCGTGATCGTTATAAGACTTATGTGCCAGCGTATACTCAATTACCTTTGCCGAATAATATGAAAAGACAAATCTTTTTTTGGCTTGGTACGCTGATTTTTTTCATTCTTTTTATGTTTGTTTTTGGATCAATTTTGCTTCCTTTTGTGGCAGGGATTGTGTTGGCTTATTTTCTCAATCCCATTGTTCAATTACTTGAAAAATTTGGTATTCGTCGTGTGTTTGGGACTGTCCTTATCACCCTATTTATTGTTATTACCTTTGTTGCTGCTTTAATTATTTTGATTCCTGTTATTAGTTGGCAAATACAGCAATTTATGAGTGATGGTTTACCTGTTTACATTAATCGTATTCAAACCTTTTTTGTTGAGCATGATTTTGATTGGTTAAGGCGCTATTTTGGAAGTGATCCAAATGAATTACGGAATAATATTAAAGGATTTTTGGGAGAAGGTTCGGATTTTATCACGTCTCTTTTGAATTCACTTTTAAAGTCAGGAAAATCAATCGTTAATATCGTTAGCCTATTTGTTGTGGCACCTGTGGTGGCATTTTATATGTTATTAGATTGGCCACGTATGGTAACAGCAATCGATTCGTTAATACCACGTGATCATCTTGAAACCGTCCGTAGTATTTTTCATGAAATGGATAGAGCTATTGCAGGCTTTGTTCGTGGACAAGGAACAGTTTGTCTCATATTGGGAGGCTATTATGCTATTGGTTTAACGATTGCAGGACTCAATTTTAGTCTTTTGATTGGTATGTTTATTGGTCTTATTAGCTTTGTTCCTTATATCGGCACAATGAGTGGTTTGGTCCTTTCTGTTGGTATTGCATGGGTCCAGTTTTATCCCAATAATTGGGGGGGAATCATTGTTGTGATGGCACTTTTTTTAATTGGTCAATTTATTGAAGGTTATATTCTTCAACCCAAGCTTGTAGGTTCATCAGTGGGATTACATCCCGTATGGTTGATGTTTTCACTTTTTGCTTTTTCTTCACTCTTTGGTTTTACTGGTATGCTTGTTGCTGTTCCTGCGGCAGCGGCTGTTGGCGTTTTAGTTCGTTTTGCTCTTCATACTTATCTGAGTTCTCAGATGTATTCGCGAAGCGGAAATTCGGAGCCGCTAAAATGAATGGGCGTGAAACGCAATTATCTTTAAATTTTCCTTATGATCCGATTTTTCAATTTGAGGATTTAGTGGTAACGGAAAGCAATCGTATGGCTTTTCAGCTTATTGATCACTGGCCCAATTGGAGCTTACCTATTGCAGTTTTGGTTGGTAAAGAAGGATCTGGAAAAACGCATTTTTCTAATATATGGCTCCAAAAAGCAGATGCTTTCAGGATTCAGCACAATGAACTTGATCAGGCTGTTACTATGGCTTCTTTAGGCAGATCATTTTTAATAGAGGATATTGATACAGGTGAAATCAATGAGACAGAACTTTTTCATTTAATTAACAGTATTAAGCAAGCAAATCTTGATGCACGACAAGCTACTTTATTGATGACGGCACGAACACTTCCTTCCGCTTGGAATTTAACGTTAAATGATCTAAAAAGTCGTCTTAATTCGGTGATGTTCGTTGAAATTAATCAGCCTGATGATGCATTGTTAACAGCTGTTGCTTTTAAGCTTTTTTCCGATAGGCAACTTATTGTACATCCAGATACGGTTTATTATCTTGTAAGCCGTTGTGAACGTTCTTTATTTTCATTGAAGCGTGTTATTGATTCTGTTGATCAGTTGGCATTACAAAGAAAAAGAAAAATAACACGTGCTGTTATTGCTGAAGTTTTAAATAGAAGAAAACCGTAAATACTCCTTATCATGGCTTACTTATTCTGTTTTTCTATTATCGTTTCAATATGTGAAAAGACAAGTCATTTAAATTTTCTTCTTTTGGGATATCTATATAAGAGTAAAAAATAGTGTTTTTTTACTCTTGTCGTATTTTTATTTTAAATAGCTTTGAGATTTTATTGTATGATGTTGAATTCTTACCATCTTCGCATTTGAAAATTTTTCTAAAAAGAGCGCTTTATTTTATTTATAATAAAACCTTTGTGCTTTGAAAAAATGTTTGTTGTTTATGGATTTGGATTGTAGAAGATTCTAGAATTTTTAATAAAAGAGTCTTTGGGAAGATAGAAAAAGAGGGGAAAAAAGCTTAATACAGCTGAATTCTTTGGCTTATGTTCTCTTTGGGAAAATTTATCTATGATATTTAAGTCGTTTTTTTCTAAAACTGTATCTGTGAAATGCGTTTTGATACAGTGAGAGCTTGCTTAAAACAGGATAAAAATTATGAAGTCCTTATAGAGAAATTCATTCTTTTTTAATATAGATTGGATTTTTTACGGAGGTTATTTTCTACTATTTGTCAATAAATTTGTTATTGAGTAGGGGAAAAAATTAAAAAATGTGCTTTTTTGTAAAGAAATGCAACAAAATTTAAAAAAAGTGTGTTTTTCTCTTGCACTTCTGTTGTGAAAATTTTAGGAAATGTGCATCAAGTAAATGTAAATGGCGGAGCGTAGCGCAGCTTGGTAGCGCACCTGATTTGGGATCAGGGGGTCGTAGGTTCGAATCCTATCGCTCCGACCATATTTGATTGAGTGTGTGAGAATGACCCAATTGGGTACGTGTGGTGAGAAACTATCATCCAAGCGTTGTGTAATCTGAAGGAAAAAGGCATGATCGCACGTATTTATAGTCCTGCTAAGACAGCTATGCAGTCAGGTAAGGGGAATACAGGTTTTTGGATTCTAGAGTATGAGCCAATGAAAGCAAAAATGCTTGAACCTCTTATGGGCTATACGGCAACGTCTGATATGAATAATCAGGTAAAGATTCGATTTAATAGGAAGGAAGAAGCGATTGCTTTTGCACGTAAGAATGCTATCTCTTACCGTGTAGAAAAGAAACATACATCGATTCGACGTGCTATTTCTTATTCTGATAATTTTCGCAGTGATCGGCAGCATTCTTGGACACATTGAATTGAAGATGCTATTTTGAATTGAGAAAATAATCAGTTGGGTCCCGTAGCTCAGCTGGATAGAGCAACGGCCTTCTAAGCCGTGGGTCACAGGTTCGAATCCTGTCGGGATCACCATGTTTAAATGATATTTATAGGCTATAAAAAGTTAGAGAGTTTTCCTTTTATTCTATTAGCTTATTTTTCTGTATAATCCCGAACCTTTTTGATGTTTTTTGGTTTATTTTGTTGCTACACGTTTTCTGTTGACTGTTTTAGTATAAAATGATGCTGTTTTCTCTTTTTTCAGTAAAAATTGCTTTTGATTGCTGAAACTTTAGCATTGCATATTCTTGCCGCATGTTGCTACTATATCACATGCTTTAGGAAACAGATTACAAAAACTCTTTTTTATGAGCTTCTTTTCATCTTTCTGAAAATTAATATTTTATTTCTTGGATTAGATTTAAGCATTGCGGTTAATGCTGGTGAAATTGCCAAAAAACATCTATTGTGATTTTTTTATTTTTTATGAATAATATTATTACGTTTTTTAGCATGATCTTTGGTAAGATCGATTTTGATTAGATACAAGGCATGATGGATTCGATTTAGAACAGTTTATGAAACATTGAAGAATAAAAACGATATCTGTTTATGATGAGAATTTACAGATGGCACAAGAGGTGGAAAATATCTTCTTGTCTTGGAAGCTGTGATTCATAACGAATTACTTCTTTATAGTTTTTTCGTATAAAAAGATGTTATATGTGCCGTCCAGATAAGATATTGTTTTTTTCAATGAGAGACACTTGCGGACAATTTGATTTAACATGATTGTCACTGTTTCTCAGGTAGGGTTATAGGTTTCATCAATGTTTAGGTTTTCTTAGTCTTATAGGTTTAAGAATGTATACTGTATATTTATATGAATGAAGATAGATTGTATCTTAGAGTTAAACTTTTAGATTTCATATTTACATTTTCAAATGTTTTTTCTTATTTCTTTATAGTTTGTACATCATGTGAAAAGTAGTTTAATATTGGATAACAATCACATTAAAATGTTATGCAGATGAGCTCTGAAGATCTAAACTCACACGGTTCAAGGTGATCATTATTTCAATAGGAATACAGTGTGAGGAGAATGCCATTTTACAGGCTTTGTTTTAAGAGATATCTCTTAAAGCTCACTTCACGCTGGCGCTCATAAATGGTATATAAAAAGCAAGTAAAATAAAATAGTTATGTCTAATATGGGGGAATAGGTGAATCTTGATTCTATTGAGTTTTTTGCCTCTATCCCTCATCTTTTTGAAGCTTTTTTATCGCCTCTATAGCTA
>NZ_JBHIQC010000012.1:0-57400 GCF_042196385.1 Bartonella sp. AP150HLJHH
TCCTCATCGCTTGCGTATATTACAGCAGCATGGTTGCGTGAGAATAAAGATGACAATCAAACGTTAATTAATCAACGCCATCCATTTACCACTGACTTATCGGGGAATGCAGGTAAATTAGGAATAGGTTTAAGCAGTTTAGTGAGTGAGAAGTTAAAGTTATATGGTGAGGCACATTATATTAAAGGGCGTAAAACAAAACAGTCCCTTCAGGGTGTTTTAGGTGTACGCTATAGTTTCTAACGATATGGTTATTTTTTAATTGATCTCAATGATAATTTTGATGGAAAGCGTTGAGGAATATAAAAGAAGTTCAACATTTGCTAAGGAGCGGTAGCGCATCTTTATGATGGGATGAGCAATTGCAGGTGTTTTTATTAAAGTCTTCTTTATAATTCATTCTATATTTTTGAGAATTTGTATAGAATTTTGCAGAGTCACTTGGCAAAGGGCTCCTTGCTCGCTATAGAAATGGCTAGAGAATATTATAAATGAAATAAAGGTGGTTAAATGGCTTTAGAGCGTACTTTTTCGATGATTAAACCAGACGCAACCCGTCGTAATTTGACTGGCGCAATTACTAAAATGCTTGAGGATGCGGAGCTACGTGTTATTGCGTCTAAACGTGTCTGGATGAGCAAACGTGAGGCTGAAAAATTTTATGCTGTTCATAAAGAACGTCCTTTTTTTAGTGAATTGGTTGAATTGATGTCTTCTGGTCCAACCGTTGTACAAGTTTTGGAAGGTGAAAATGCAATAGCTAAAAACCGTGAAGTAATGGGGGCTACGAATCCTAGTGATGCAGAAGAAGGGACAATTCGTAAGGTTCATGCTTTATCGATTGGCGAAAATTCTGTCCATGGATCCGATAGTGCTGAAACGGCAAAAACAGAAATCGCCTTTTGGTTTCCTGAGGTAGAAATTGTTGGTTAATAAAGCGTTTATAATAATAAAGCGCATATAAGAAGCAAAAATCCGAAACACTATGTTTCGGTTTTTTGCTTATAAGATTATAGATTTTTTTGAAAGCATATAGAGCATTAATCGTTTTTTTAGCTTTTAATATTACAGCTGCTTTTACGAAAATATAAAGCCTATTTACTCTTTTTTGAATAGCTTTTATCTACACGTCCCCCTTATTTGTAATGTGCAAAACAGTGTTTGATTGATTTATCATTAATAAAAATAAATCAATCTTATGCTATTCTTATCTCTTATTTAAGTACAAAAAGATAAATTATCATTATAAATCTCCATACTCTTCATAGGATAACGTGTTTTAAACCTGCACGAAAATAATCCCACCCTGTCCACAATGTAAGGAGGGCAGAAATCCACAACATAGTAATGCCAAACTCTACTGTGTAAGGGAAAATTTTATTACCGGCTGGTCCAGCTAAAAGAAATACAATAGCGATCATCTGTACAAAAGTTTTCCATTTTGCAAGACGAGAGACAGGAACACTAACTTTTAACTCAGCCAAATATTCACGTAATCCTGATACAAGAATTTCTCTGCAAAGAATGATAATAGCTGCCCATAGTGTCCACCCAGCGATGGTACTGTCTGCGGCAAGCAAGAGCAAACAAGCAGAGACGAGAAGTTTATCGGCAATTGGATCTAACATGCGACCAATATTGGATGTTTGTTCCCAAATACGAGCAAGGTAACCGTCAAGAAAGTCAGTAATGGATGCAACGATAAAAATAGAAACAGCAATCCAGCGAGTGATATCACTTGATTGTAGTCGCCCTTCTAAAAAAAAGCATGCAACAACCATTGGGACTGCAACAATTCGTGCATAAGTTAAAATATTTGGAAAAGAAAAAGTATGATTTTTCATGGAGCCATTTTTAATTCTTTTGAAAGAGAATATATTTCCTAAACGTAACAAGGCGAAGGTTATGAAACAAGCCTATTTTTCATGAAAATGGTTATAAATTTTTTGTGCAATTGTCATAGAGATTCCCGTAACTTTTTTTAAATCTTCAAATGAGGCACTAGCAACAGCTTTGGCACTTCCAAAATGATGAAGCAATGCACGCTTTCTTGTCGGACCGATATTTTCGATTTCATCAAGTGGGTTTTTGAATGTTGCTTTTTTTCGTTTTATCCTATGAGTTCCAATCGCAAAACGGTGTGCTTCATCACGCAGACGTTGCAAAAAATAGAGGATAGGATCACGTGGAGGAAGTGTAAAGGGGGGAATACCTTTTATAAAAAATCGTTCACGTCCCGCATGACGGTCAACACCTTTGGCGATTCCAACAACTGTGAAGAGATCATTTAATTGTAATTCAGCAAGTATTGCATGTACGCTGTTGATTTGTCCTTCACCACCATCGATTAAGATAAGGTCAGGCCAAATGGGAAAAAGATCATCATCTTTTATGTCATGACTTCTATTTGGCAGATCATACTCTTTGATAAGGCGTGAAAATCTTCGTTTAATCACTTCTTTCATCATGCCAAAATCATCGCCAGGCGTGATATCTGTTGAGCGAATGTTGAATTTTCGATATTGATTTTTAATAAATCCCATTTGACCAGCAACAATCATAGCTCCTACAGCATTTGTTCCCATGATATGAGAATTGTCATAGACTTCTATCCGGCGTGGAGGAAAAGGTAGTTGGAATGTTTTAGCAAGACCTTGAAGCAATTTTGTATGGGTGGCTGTTTCAGAAAGCTTATGTTCAAGTGCTTCATGAGCATTGAGATAGGCACGATTAACAAGAGTTTTTCGTTCACCTTGTTTAGGTAAAGAGAGGGACACTTTGTGATTTGCTTTAAGACTAAATGCCTCTGTAAGAAGTGTCTTTTCTTCAATTTCTTCAGATAAAAGGATGCTTTTAGGAAGTGGTTTATCATCGTAAAATTGGGCAAGAAAACTCGCTAAAATTTCAGTGCGGGAAAAAGAGGGATCTGCTTTAGGAAAATAGGCACGGTTTCCCCAATTTTGCCCCATGCGAAAAAAGAACACTTGAATACAGGTCATTCCTTCTTTTTGCGCAATTGCAAATACATCCGCTTCTTTTATCGTTTGAGGATTAATACTTTGATGGCTTTGTATGTGAGAAAGGGCTGATAAGCGGTCACGATAGGAAGCTGCTTGTTCAAAATCAAGATTTTCTGCGGCTTTATGCATAGCTTGAACCATATCGTTTTTAATAGATTGATCTTTTCCCGAAAGGAACGCTTTTGCTCCTTTCACCAGTTCTTTATAATCACTGTCACTAATTTCATGAGTACAAGGTGCAGAACATCGCTTAATTTGATAAAGCAAACAGGGGCGTGTACGGTTTTCAAAAACTGAATCAGTACAGGTTCGTAATAAAAAGGCGCGTTGTAAAATATGAACTGTTTGTGTCACTGCACCAGCAGAAGCAAAAGGACCAAAATAGTGAGCTTTTCGTGTTCGAGCACCACGATGTTTGTAAAGTGCAGGCACTTGATGATCATCTGTAATCATAATATAAGGAAAACTTTTATCATCACGTAGGAGTACATTAAAATGTGGATGCAATCTTTTGATGAGATTGGCTTCTAAAAGGAGTGCTTCTGTTTCTGTATGGGTGACAATAAATTCCATATGATATGTTGCACGAATCATGCGGGTAATACGATTATTGTGTCCTTGTTCACGTGTATAGCTTGAAACACGTTTTTTGAGATTACGGGCTTTGCCAACATAAAGAATATCACCATTTTCACCAATCATCCGGTAAACCCCTGGCTTATGCGGAAGGTGTCTAACAAACTCTTGTATGAACTTGATACCTTGGAATTGATTTTTCTCATTGCTTTGATTAGCATTATGCCATGTAATATTAGAGAGAAAAGAAAGATTTTCCCGTTCATTTTGCGGACAATTTGTATTATTTTTCAGGACCATTCCGTTTATTACGAATATGTTGTTTGTTTAATATATGAAATATTCTTTTTTGTTAAATAATGATTATTTATGTCTTTATATTTTTTTCTATAAATAATATCTTATAACATAAGAGTATGATTTTAGAGAGCCGATCTTTCATAAAAAATATGAGAGTTGTTATTCTAAGACAGCTTTATGAATTTGCCCAATTTATCCATTAAAATGATTGAAATAAGAAATCCATGATGATTAAGAGGATAGGCTTTCTAAAAAAATAATTCACGCTGATCGTTATTAGCTTACCATTATAATATGTTGATATTATCCAAAGAATCAAAGAACTTTATCATTTAATGCCTTTGTATTTTACAACATGATATTTGATTTAGGAAAAATATTAGAGAAAGATCTAAAATAATAGATGTTCTTTTTGAAGCCACTTATGCGTTATTTGGGCATTTTCATCTTGTCCAAGACGGTTGATAAGAAAGGGGCTGAGTTTTTTCATTTCTTCTTCCAAAAGGTAGGGAGGGTTAATAATAATCATACCACTTCCATTCATTGTCGGTGGACTTGAATTTTTTCGGATACGCATTTCAAGCTGTAGAATCTTAGGAATTCCGGTTTGATAAAGCGCTTGAAGAAAACTTTCAATTTCTTTGTCATATTTAACAGGATACCATAAAGCGTAGATTCCTCCAGAAAAGCGACGATAGGCTTTCGTTAATCCATCAATAAGGCGGGAAAACTCTCCAGCTTTTTCAAAGGGAGGGTCAACAAGGATAAAACCACGTTTTTCTTTTGGTGGTACATGAGCATTTAAGGAAAGCCAACCATCTAAATGCAGAACTTTTGTTTGATAATCTCCTGCAAAGTTTTTTGCTAAAATATGATAATCTTCATTGTGCAATTCTATTGCGGTGAGGCGATCTTGTTTCCGTAATAATTGACGAATAAGAACAGGAGATCCAGGATAAAATACAATTTCTTTTTCCCCTTTATTGAGGGCATCAATGATATCACACCATGGACAAAGGAGTGTTCTTAAATCTTCTGGGATAGGAGTTGAAAAAAGTCGTTGGACACCTTCGCGCCACTCTCCTGTTTTATGTGCTTCTAAAGAAGAAAGGTCATAAATACCGATTCCAGCATGCGTATCTATAACGCGAAAAGCTTTTTCTTTGCGTTTGAGATATTCTACAATGCGAGTGACAATAATGTGTTTAAAAACATCAGCAAAATTGCCAGCATGATAAATATGCCGATAATTCATGGAGTAAACTCTATCATATGTATAACTGTACCGGATTATTAGCATAGAATAATAGAATTGATATCCATAAAAATACTCTTGTAGAAATCAAACAATACCCTCACTCCCAAATTATACACTACAGAAAAAATATTAATGTCATTAGAGCATTTATTCACAAGGCTATTTTTATATTATGAGATTAATCGTTAAAATTTTAATTTTTTTATATGAAAGATAGACAAGAAGAGACCAAACATTTCAATAGAGATATTTATGTTGTAAGAGAATTTTTTTATGACCGCGGACTCTTTCAGGAAAACTATAAAAAAACTCAATTAACGAGAATATTAGTGAAGTTTGTTGAAAAATTGAAGGGTATCTTTCAAATTCATTCATCAATTTGCTTGTTTAAAGATTAAAGAATTTCAAATGGTTGATAAAAACATTGTTACATTTATAAGTTTTTTAGCAAGCGTAAAATTATGGATAGAGCAATAAAGTGCTGGTGTTATAGTGATAGATTTTTGTAAAAGTGTGAATGAATTTCATTGCTTTAAGCGGAGCCAAAGCTTTACATTATACACGCTAAATAGCTAGGTTATTGTGTATGATGCTAAAATAAAACTTTTGAAAATTGATATGTGCTCTGCAAGCTATCTCAATCAAAATGAGGAATTTTAAACTAAAGTAAATAGGTTTATCTATCTCTAACACTGTATTATCGAGCGACTTTATGAGGTAATCTTATAAAAAAGGCTAGGATAAGAAATTCTTTTTATATGGATTATGCTTCGATACCATGCTTTTGATTGAATGTAATTTTCTATTCATGCCCATTCTGTTTTCAATACTGAGATAGGTTAAACACATGATATTATGAGAACGCATGCCCAGAATCCGGAGACATGTAATAGTTAGAGCATACAGTGGTTTAGAGAGCTGGTTATATGGAGGTATTTTACTGAATAAAGGCACAAGCTGGTACCTTTTTTATTTTTTAGCAGTATTGCCATACCTCTTGGCACTTGAGTTGGTTCATAAAGTACATTTTTACTCTTTCCGCTAATAGTTTTATTTACACGCCAGATATTTAATTGAATGCTATGATGGCTCATATTTCGTATTGTATATGGAATAATGGATGATAAAATTTCCACCCCAACGCAAAGAATAAATGTTGTGCGTAAGATGATCGTTTTTGAAGAGACTGATGATGTGTTAAGAAAGTTTTTTAGAGATTTTTCTTTCTGATTTTTTTAATTGAATACGTAAAATGTTTTACAGCATGTTATGATTTTTATCAGTAAAGGATAATTTGGCGGAAATGTTTGTAATGATATGTAAAGCATTGTTTAAAAGGAAAGACATTGGCTATAGTATTTACAGGAAGATGAGTAACCTAAGAGATCAGATGAAGTTATTTTAGAAAAGTTTTTAAGTGTTTTGAACTTTGTATGAAGTGGTTTATCATTTTTGAATGGTTTGTGTTATAATACGCTAAAAAAGGATGAGAGGATAAAAAGTTCTTTTTGCAATAAAAGCGTGTAATTGCTTTTAAGTTAAGAAGAAAATATATAAGTAAGATATTATATTTGATACATTCTTCAGAGGAAGCATGGATAAATGAAATCAAATTTAAAAGCATAAAGTTAGAGAGAATAATGGGTAATATTTTTTCACCAACGCATTTAATTATAATTTTATTGATTATCTTTGTGCTTTTCGGTCGCGGTAAAATTTCTGAATTAATGGGCGATGTTGCTAAAGGAATTAAAGCCTTCAAAAAAAATATGAAAGAAGAAGATGACGGCATTGAGGATAAAGTTGAAATGGCTCCTACTTCCCAAATGATTGATGTAGAATCTCAACAATCTCAGCCGTTATCGGTAAAACATGCAACAGCGCGCAGAAAGGTTTCTTCTGTTTCTAAAAAAAGCAAAACATCTGTTGCTAAAAAACAGTAACAAAAACGCAATCATCATTGTGCAATATTTTTTGATGAGAAAGTCGAATTAAGAGATGTTTGGGATTGACGGACCAGAGTTTATCGTAATCTTACTTGTTCTCATCATTGTCGTTGGACCAAAAGATTTACCTAAAATATTAAAGACAGTAGCAAAGATAAGAGCGTATGTGTATTCAACAGCAAATGAATTTCGTCATCAGTTTGATGATGTAATAAAACAAATCGAGCGCGATGATTTGCAAAAAGTATGTTCGGATATTAGCAATTCAAGCAAGAAGTTGGCAGAAACTTTTGATCCCACTCAAAATATATTAGAGGATATCCACGATAATTGGGATGTTAAGGAAACACATCATAAATCAAAAAAAGATAAAGAAATTTTGGAATGTGATCAAAAGGTAATCAAGAAAGATATGACAGTTTCTATAGCTTCTCATCATTCTGAAAACATTTTTGTTTCTCCTAAAGATAAAGAAAAAGAAGATGTGTCATGAATGTAAAAAAAAATGAAGTTGATGCTAATATGGCTCCACTTTTAGAACATTTAATTGAACTTCGTCAGCGAATTATTTCTGCCTTGGTTGCATTTATGATCGCTTTTATGATGTGTTTTCTTGTTAAAGATTATATCTTAAATTTTTTACTATGGCCATATCAGTGGGCAATGAAAATAGCAGGGGGTAACCCTGAGGGTATTCGTTTGCAATCAACGCAAGTATGGGAAACTTTTTTAACGAAGATGAAGCTTTCTGCTTTTGGGGGAATTATTTTATCTTTTCCCTATACGGCTTTTCAGTTTTATAGTTTTATTGCACCAGGGCTTTATAAAAATGAGCGGATGACTTTTTTACCATTTCTCATTGGGGGGCCTATTTTATTTTGTATTGGGGGAGCGTTTGTTTATGGTCTATTAGCGCCAATAATACTATGGTTTAGCCTTTCTCAACAATTTCTTCCAGATGTTCATTTAAAAATAGAGTTTATAGTGCGTATTTCTGATTATTTGGGCTTTATGACATCATTTATCCTAATTTTTGGTTTGATTTTTCAATTACCTCTTGTCATCAGTCTTTTAACAAAAATTGGATTTTTAACGTCTCATGATTTGGTGTCTAAACGAAAATGGGCTATTTTGCTCTCTTTTATCATTGCGGCAATCATAACGCCGTCGGATTTTTTTACGATGTTTGCAGTGGCTTTACCAACAATAGCACTTTACGAGATTTCAATTTTAATTGCTTACAGTATAGAAAAGAGAAGAAAATCCGCTTAAGAAAAGTGTATAATCTTATGCGATAAGGAATGAATAAAAACAATATAAATGAGGAATTTTTATGCTTGATATTAAGTGGATTCGTGACAATCCTGAGAAATTAGATAAAGCACTCGTAAGTAGAGGTCTTGAGCCACAAGCTGAAAGGTTAATACAACTTGATCTTGCACGTCGGTCGCATATTGCTAAGGTGCAATTGGCGCAGGAACGTCGCAATGCTGTTTCAAAGGAAATAGGACAGGCTTTAGCGGTATCGGATCAGCAAATGGCTGAACGTCTTAGAGCTGAAGTTGAAGAGATTAAAGCTTTTCTTTCCTCTGCAACAGTGGAAGAAAAACAGCTGACGGAGAGTCTTGAGAAAATTCTTTCAGCACTTCCAAATATTCCATTAGATGATGTTCCAGAAGGTAAAGATGAAAGTGATAATGTCGTCATTCGACATTTTGGTACACCTCCAATATTTAATTTTACACCAAAGGAACATTTTGATCTTGGTCAAGATCTCAAACAGATGAATTTTGAACGAGCTAGTCGTTTGTCTGGAACACGTTTTACAGTACTTTCAGGGGCGTTAGCACGGCTAGAACGAGCATTAGGCCAATTTATGCTTGATGTGCATGTCAATGAGAATGGTTACACAGAAGTCTCAGTACCTCTTCTTGTTCGTGATGAGATTGTTTACGGAGCAGCACAATTACCGAAATTTGCTGAAGACCTTTTTCGTACAACAGATGGTCGATGGCTTATTTCCACAGCAGAAGTGCCATTAACCAATTTGGTCAACGATGAAATTTTTGAAATATCAGATTTACCACTGCGATTTTCTTCTTTATCTCCCTGTTTTCGTTCAGAGGCGGGAGCAGCCGGTCGTGATACGCGCGGTATGTTGCGTCAGCATCAATTTTGGAAAGTTGAAATGGTCTCGATTACCAGTGAAGAGCAGTCTTTAATTGAATTGGAACGTATGACGGAATGTGCAGAAGATATATTAAAACGGCTTGGTTTGCCTTTTCGCACAGTGGTTCTTTCTACGGGTGATATGGGGTTTGCAGCGCGTAAAACCTATGACATCGAGGTTTGGCTTCCTGGTCAAGAATGTTATCGTGAAATTTCTAGCTGTTCAGTTTGTGGAGATTTTCAAGGTCGTCGTATGAATGCGCGCTATCGTAAAGACGGCGATAAAAAATTGCATTTTGTTCATAGCCTTAATGGTTCTGGTACGGCTGTTGGACGTTGTCTTATTGCTGTACTTGAAAATTATCAACAGGCTGATGGATCAATTATTATTCCAGATGTTTTACAACCTTATATGGGAGGCATGCGCTGTATTACTGCTTAATTTTACGAAAGGAGAGACAATATGCGTTTATTGCCAAGAGGTGATGATACACAGACGCAAGTTTTTGCCATTTTAAAAGAAGCAGTTTGTCAGTATGATAAAAGTGTACCTCCATTGGAGATTGAATGATACTATGGGGCAAAAGGGTATTTTACAATTTCGTGAGGAGTTAGCCGCTCTTGTACTGAAAATGCGTAGCAAAGGCATTGATGACGTGCGATTTTTTTCGGCATTAGAGAAAATTCCGCGTCAACAGTTTGTTGCTGCTCCTTGGTTCAATAGTGCTTATGATAATAAAGTTATTCCCCTTGAGTGTGGTGAATATATGGAACGTTTGGAAGAACAACTCTTAATTCTTTCGGCATTATCGTTGAAAAAAAGGCATCGTGTCTTAGAAATTGGTACAGGATCTGGTTTTTGTACTGCTCTTATGGCATGTCTGAGTGACCGTGTGACAACGATTGATCGTTATAAAACGCTTGTTGATTTAGCACGCCAAAAATTTCAAACTTTAGGAATTGAAAATATTGTTATACGGCAGATTGATGGAAGTCATAGCGTGACAGGCTTAGGATCATTTGATCGCATTCTTATTTGGCCATCACGTTTTGATGAACCAAAGGAATTTTTAGAACTTTTAGCTGAAAATGGAATTCTCATTCAGGCGATAGGACCTGACGAAGGGGTACAAACGGTGACGCGCTATACAAAAATTGGTAGTCGATTTGAGTGTTTAGAACTGTTCCAAGTGCGTTACCAACCTTTTATTAAAGGCATTGCGGAGATACTTTAATTTTTACAAGCTAAGAAGTTTCTGCAAATTGTCTACGTTAAGTTCATTTTGATCTTATATAAAGATATTTATGAATAAAACATCTCATTTTAACTCTTCGGTAATTTAAAAAAGCTTTAATGGAGTGAGTTGATTATTGATGAGTGAGCAAAACGATGTGTCTAAAAGCTTTGGATAATATTTTCCAGCATAATTTTCAGAGAATAACTTTGTTAGCGGTGGTAACTATTGTTGCTGGTTGTAGTTCTGGTACACAGCGTTTTTCCAATACGTTCTCTCATCGTACGGTATCATCTCAATCAAATATATCAAGCACTATGTATACAGACCCGCGAATGCTATCATACGGTAGTGGTATGATACAAAGCACTGAATTGCCACCTGTGGAATCAAGCGATGATTCGTGGGGAGATGATAATTCCCCCTATAATTTTCCACATCAAGATAGGATAACTTCTTCTGATGGTCGCGTTATGGGCTCCCCTCCACGTAATCTTGGAACACTTTCTCGTTCACAAATGGATAAATCTCCTATTTTTCGGCGGAATTCTTATATTGTCCAGAGTGGAGATACACTGCTCAATATTGCACGACAAGTAGGGGTTAGTGTTGAGGCATTAAAATTAGCAAATGGTATAAACAGCAATTCCATTTATATTGGTCAGGTACTGGTTGTTCCAAGCAGGCGTACATTAGCATCTTCAAATGCACACAATAATAACGATTGGGCAGTGTCAACAACAGAATCTGCATCCCAATCTCAAGTGATGTCCTCTATAAAAAACAAGAAGTCCTCTCCTATATATAAAGCTCCTGTAACAACGCCACCCTCTGCAAAGATGAACAAATCAAGTTCTGAGAAAAATTTTTCTAAACAGATGACGCAATTGAAACATGAGACTGGTTTGTCAAGTACTGTTACGAATACAGATAATATGACGACTCCGCAAGCCACAGGAATTTCTAAGATGCGTTGGCCAGTACGAGGGCGTTTATTAAGCCAGTTCGGTCAAAAAAAGGGAACAGTAATGAATCGAGGAATAGATATTGCAGTGCCTGAAGGGTCTTCGGTAAAGGCGGCAGAAAATGGTGTGGTTATTTACGCGGGAGATGGATTAAAAGAGCTTGGTAATGTTGTGATGATTCGACATGAAAATGATATTATCACTATTTATGGATGTAATAGTAAGCTTGTTGTTAACAAAGGACAAAGGATAAGGCGCGGTGATGAGATTGCTAAATCTGGTGTTTCAGGAAATGTTAAAACGCCACGTGTCTATTTTGAGATGCGTAAGAATTCATTACCTGTTGATCCCCTTAAATATTTAGAAAACTAATTTATTGATAACTTTGACATTTGAATAGTCTTACAGTTTATAGAAAATTCATGAAAAACAATTGATTTTCTTAAATCAATAATATAGCAGCAAAAAATCATTGGTTTCAGGAGAGTAGTTCGTTGGGGTCGTTAGATATTACCATCTTTGTATTTATGAAAGTGTAAGACAATAGTATCATACTGTTTGTCAGCTTTGAGTATTCCAATTGCTCTTGCATTTGAGAGAAGCATGAAAAAAGATATTTCACGCCTTTCTTAAAAAGTTTTTATCGACAGGCTCGTTTCATATGTGTGACGTGCAAGAAAATCGTTTTGATTAATTCAGAAGGTTTGAAATGAGATCGTTTTATTGTATTTAGATCTGTCATTTGATATCAAAAACGATAAATTATCTATATAAATTAAGTTTGTTCATTAGAAAAATTATCTTGTATAATTTATTGAGTTAGTGAAAAGATTTGTATTGTAGGATATACAATAGGGGAAAGTGAATCTATTTTTTAAGATTTTTCTCATTGTATTTTGGTATTCTGCCTCTTAAGGATTTATTGTATTTTTGTAAAGCTGTGATTAGATTATGTAGTTATTGCTTTTTATGATAAATTCTTTAGGAATTTTTTCTGTATCGGAATTTCATTTTAATAGAGTGGGAAATACCTGAGGTTTAACTATAGGAGATAAAAATGTTTATTACGAACGCTTATGCTCAAGTTGCAGGCGATGTTTCCGGTGGAATTTCATTTGCTAGCGCTGTCCCATTCATTTTAATTTTTGCAATTATGTATTTTTTTATCATTCGTCCACAGCGTGCCCAAATGAAAAAACGCCAAGAAATGCTTAATGCAGTACGTCGTGGTGATACAGTTATAACGGGTGGTGGTATTATCGGCAAGGTTACGAAGGTTCACGACGAGAGCGGTGAATTAGAGGTTGAAATTGGTGAGAGTATGAATATTCGTGTTATTCGCTCAACATTAGCTGATGTGCGCGTTAAAGGTGAGCCGGTTGCAGAAAAAAAATCAAAACTTAATGCTAAAGCAAAAAGACCACAAAAGTCTAAATCTAAAACGACAACGAAAGAAGATATGAGTATCTCTAAAGAGAAAAAAGCTATATCAAAGGAAAATGCATCTTAAGGTGTAATGGCAGTTTATTACATTTTTTAAGCATTTTTATAAAAAGCTTGGCAAGATCAAGACAATTTCATTGAAAAAGAGGCTTTTATAGTGGCTACAGAAAATGGAGTTTTTGTTTTCTTTAGATGATTAAAATAGTTGTTTTATTTATAGAATATTACGCAATTTTTTTCTGTTTTTTAAACAAGATCATTGTTTTTATAAAAAGCAATTTGTGAGTAAATAAGCTGAGGAAACTTTTTAAAAGATAGATTTATTTAAGCAGGTATAGCATTTTACCGCGGTTTATTCGCAAATTTTCATATATTTGTTGTATGAGAAGATTAGGGCATTATATAAAATTTTCACTTCAATACTAGGCTATGTTTAACATATCAATGTTTATATTAGCCTTACTTTAATTTTTATGATGAGAAGAAGCAAAGACAATTGGATTATTCAAAAATAAAAGGTGCATATTCATGTTCGATGCAATTCAAATTCGTGAAGCACATTTTCCAAGTCGCGCACCTATTGATGCTTATGGAAATGGTGGGTTTCGTTTTGCTGATATGTCTCATAGAGGTTCTATTATTTGTGTACCATCAGGTATTTATGGCATTGAGATGGCAGGGCCTGTTCCCACTCAAAGGGATATATCTCGTATTTTAGAAGAAGCTTCTGAAATCGAAGTTTTATTAATAGGTACTGGAATTGAATTATTACGATTACCTGAAGAGTTACGGGTGCTTTTATGGGAAAAACGTATTTCATCAGATACAATGAGTACGGGAGCAGCGGTGCGTACATTTAATGTTTTATTGGCTGAAGATCGCGCTGTTGCGGCGTTATTATTTGCGGTAGAATAGAGTATTGTTTAATAAAACAAAGGCTCTGGTCTAGCATGAAAGACTTGTGTGATTATTTTCTGCGCTGTAAAATACTGTCGTTTAAGGCGGTGATATAAGGGTATAGAATATACATAACTTAACACATTAAGTGTTTTTTAAATACAGCAGCAAGTATTCAGGACAAAGTTTGCTCATAGTTCCTAATGAATCACATGAGTGATCACCTCTTGGGACTTAAGACAGTTCATAAGAGGCATTTTAATTCTTTCTTATACAATTTTTACCTACAAGCCAGTTCCGCTTATGACGTGCAAGGGAATAGTTTTTATTGATGTAACATGGAATTGGTTTGAAATGAAAGCATATCTACGATATTTGGGATTCTAATTTAATATACAAAACACAAAATTATCATTATAAATCAATGCGTTTATAGTAACAGAAACGCACCGAGAGCAATTGGATTTTTTACAAATTGGTGTTGGTAAGAACCTTTGTCTTTTAGGATGGGGAGGAGGTCAATGATTGATGAAGTTTTTGTGATCAGTGCATTTTTTATAAAATAACATTGTCATCTATCCACTGAAAAAGTGTTTTGCGTTGCTTGTTGTTCAAGTTTTACTATGCATGTTACGATTGGTTTTTAGCTTTTTTATTGCAAATGAAAACTTGAAGTCCGATAAGATAAGTTTTATCAGAAAAATTATTTATTTAATTTTTTTCTTTCTAAAACGAAAAGGGATTAGAAAAGAAATTTTAATTCATAATACAGTTAAGAGACACATTTAAAAATCTTATTTTCTGAACTGTATTTGCTTATCCTTCATTTTTTAATATGAATAAAAAGAGGGTATTAATTTAATTGCTAAAAAAGGGACGTTAATAGGTTCATAGAATGATAGGCTCTCTTCCTTATTGTCTTGATATTTTACGTACCATAGATCGTGATCGCTATATATCGGTTTTATTTGCACCTAAAAAAAAGCGCCAAGCATTGGCTGCTCTTTATGTATTTAATGCTGAAGTTTCTCGTATCCGCGAAAGTGTACATGACCCACTCATAGGAGAAATACGGTTACGTTGGTGGTATGATGCTATTGCTCATGGTGAAATGCAAACGAGTGGAAACAATCCGATTTTGAATGATTTATTAAAAGCAATCACTCTTTTTAATTTACCTAAGACAGCTTTTTTACGTTATTGTGATGCGCAAATTTTAGATCTTTATCACAATCCAATAGAAACACTTCATGATCTAGAGCATTATTGTGGTGAGACAGCAGGCATAATTTTACAGCTTTCTTGTCAGATATTAGATCCTGAAACTGCACAAGAGTTTACAGATATCTATGAACATGGAGGGATTTCTCAAGGATTAAGCGGTGTATTGCGTCTTTTATCATTCATGCAATCACGATATCAATATTATTTACCCACTGATATATTAAAGGCTGTAGGAGTGAATAGGGAAGATTTGGAATCTCATCGTCTCAGCGATCAACAAAAGGGTTGTATTGTTGAAGCTATGGTAGCATTATCGCGCGATCATTATACCCAATTTTACGAGTATTCTTGTACTTTACCTAGAGTTCTTAAGCCAGCTTTTCTTCCATTGGTCATTGTACCAGCTTCTCTTCAAAAAGCTATACAGCTGGGGGCAGCAATTTTTCAAGAGAGTGCAACTTTGCCATTGATGTATCGCTATTGGTTGATAACAAGGGCAGCAATAAGCGGCAATTTTCCAAAGATATTGTAAAAAAATATTACTACGTTGGAATGCGTAACATGTAGACTGATTTTTTCATATGAAGATAAAAGGAGCTATTGTGATTCCAAACCATTTTTTTGTTATAAAAAATGTTGATGTTTTGGTTGTTATGAACGCAAAAGAATAAGAAATTTTATGATCTTGAAAATACGCTGTATTTCTTCATCAGTAATATGTTTTATTCAGTGTATTGGATGGGTGAGATGCAGAGAAAGAAAAACATGAGATAAATCTTAATACATTGGTTTGTTTGAAGAAGAACTTTTAAGTACTCTGAATGTATTGATTGTATCTCATTTGCAAATGAAATGAAATTTCTATTTTATGAGAGAAGTTATCTTAGCAGTCTATAAGTCTATAAAAAACTCTTATTTTTGAGAAATTATAACATCATAATTGATGACTGTTATGATTGATGAATATATTGATTTATAATGATAATACGTTTTTTCTTATATTGAATGAGAGTCTTGAATAGAAAAAGATTTCTCCATTTTTATAATGAATTTTAAAAATAGTTTTTTTATCTATTATAAGTTGGATGTGTAAATGAAATCATTTAAGGAAGAAGCAATACGCTCCCTATGAATGAATATTAAGAGTAGCAATATAATGAGCTATGAATGAATGACGATAGGGATGATGTTTATAGCTTTAATGGGCGGCAACCTTTACGACCTTTGGATGGATAATGTTTTTTAATGCATTGCAAAAACGATTCTACATTCCATTGACTATTTTCTCGCAAATCCATACATGCACTGTTTTGCGAGAAAATGAATCATTATACAAACGCTGATCCTAAGATATGCAGACAAGAAATCCGTCTTACCTCTTCAACTATAGACGAAGAGCTGATGAAAACTTTATCAATAAGTTCTTAAAATTATGCACAATCTTTTTATTGGAGAGCGTTAAAGATCTGATTATAATTTGTGCTATTAATTTCCAAAGGATGTTCTTTATTGGCAACTTGTAGCATTTCTAGCTTGAGATCTTCTCTTATCATCATATCTATATTGGCGCGGACCTCAGTTGAAAGAGTATGAGACGTGATATCTTTAGGCATGGTTACAGTCTTTATTTGATAAATGATACGGTTTGTTGCAACCGGACCTTTTATGATGCCATAATGACCTTTGGGAGCAGCAAATAATGCTTTAATCCCTTCAACGCCAAGGATTTCAGATGAGTCTTGACGCCGAAGGGCGGGTGTTGTTTGTTTTGTAACACCAAGGGTATGAGCAAGAGCAACAAGACTTTTTCCTTCCGTGAGCTGTTTGAGAGCATTTTGGGCTTTTTCATCAAGAAGACGTTGGATTTCCTCATTTTTCCATTGAGAAAGAACATCTAGCTTAGCCTCTTCAAGTGTCTTATCGCGGGAAGGAATAATTTTATCGACCTTGTACCAGAGATATCCACCATTTTGAAAAGAGAGAGGATCAAGATCGACTCCTTCGTTTGATTGATAGATGGCATTCAGTAAAATATCTTTTTGAGGTAAATCCGTGAGTATTGCACCTTCAAGCGTTTTTCCCGTTTTATCAATAGTAATTGTGCGCAAAGATAACTTGTATTGGTCAGCTAACTCTTTGAGAGAAGCACCCTCAAAACGAGCATTTTCAATGGCTACATAATTGTTACGGATATCATCAGTAGCACGATTTTTGGCAAGTATTTGGCGAATATTTTCTTCTACACTTTCAAAAGGAAGAGAGCTTGAAGGTTCAATATGCGTAACGCGAATGAGAACAGGTCCCTGTAAGTCATTTATCACAGGACTGACTTGGCCTTGTTGAAGTTCAAAAATTTCAGATGTCAGATGATTAGGAAGTTCATTTTCTGCGAGAGGACCTTTTTTTATGTCATTAAGAGTCTTTTTTTCAGCTTTTACCAGTTCATCAAAACTCAATCCATCAGCTATTTTTTTTGCTGCATTATCGGCTTCTTCGCGTGAGGGGAATCGCAGTTCTTCGAATGTACGCTTTTCAGGCGTTACAAAACGTGAAGCATTTTGTGTATAATAGGCTTTCGCCTCATCTGTTGAGATATCTTTAGGTTTTACAAAATCATTAAGTTCCATAGATAGCAAAGAGACAGTACGGTATTCTGGAGCACGAAATTGACTTTGATGTGTTTCAAACCATTTTTGTAATGTTTCGTAATCAGGATCAGCAATTGTTTCCTTTTCTTTTAGATCAATAACGAGATAATCAGCAATACGCATTTCTCCTTGATAAAGAGCAAGTGCTTTATAAAAGAGATTTGGTGCCTTCATATCAGAAAGTAAAGCAGCAATAAGCTGATTACGCTTTTCTTGTTTGGTGTAATAATTAAGAAAAGCACTTTCACTAATGTGTAAATGCTGAAGATAGTTATAAAACAAGTTTTTATCAAAAGTGCCATTTACCTGGAACATCTTATCAGAACCAATCGCATGAGCTATTGTATCTTTTGAAAGACTTATTTTCATTTTACGTGCTTGTTCATCAAGCAGTACATTTTGTTGTAATTGATTAAATACAAAAGCAGGAATTTGGTATTGCTGCATTTCATTTGCTGTAAACATTCGTCCAAGATGAGCAGCATATGCTAAACGTGCGCTTTGATCGGCGAGTGCAAGACGATAATCATCGACAGTTACTGTGGACTTTCCAGAAGTAATAAGATCTCTTTCACTTTTTTTGTGTAACTGCGGTACCCCCCATAAAAGAATGAAGCATAAGAGTAAAATAGCAAGGAAAATTCTAAAAATCCAAGAATTTGTAGCATTTCTTATGATGTCAAGCATTGTTCAAGTCCATTTTTAATGTGAGTTATTATCAAAGCTGTAATGGAATTTGCAATAAAGGGATGAAAGATGCAAGCTTTAAAGACTTGCTTTCATTTTATAATTTGGTAACTACAGATAAACAATGTATTGTAAAAGCTCTTGAGGTGAAAATATGTCTCCAAATATTCGGCCTTTTCTTGCTGGAAATTGGAAAATGAATGGAACGAGTGAATCGCTTGGAGAGTTGCGTGCTATTGCTACAGGCGTTAGCTCTGATCTAGGTCATCTTTTTGAGGCGCTTATTTGTGTTCCAGCAACGCTTTTATCGCGTGCTTCTAATACGCTGAATGGTGAAAATCTCCTTTTAGGAGGACAAAATTGTCACTTTGATGATCATGGTCCTTATACTGGAGATATTTCAGCTTTTATGCTTAAAGAAGCGGGAGCAAGTCATGTTATTATTGGGCATTCAGAACGTCGTACAGTGTACCAGGAAAATGATGCGATTGTCTGTGCCAAAGTGCAAGCTGCGTGGCGAGCAGGTCTTGTGGCTCTTGTATGTATTGGTGAAACATTGGAGGAGCGTAATAATAATAAAGTACTGGATATTCTCACGCAGCAGCTTGAAGAATCTCTCCCAGATGATGCAACAGCAGAGAATACCATTATCGCTTATGAACCAGTTTGGGCGATAGGCACCGGCAATACAGCGACTCCAGAAGATATTGCAAAAGTACATCATTTCATTCGTGATAGGGTGCGCTCTCGTTTTGGTGATGAAGGCAATAAGATACGTTTGCTTTATGGTGGATCCGTAAAGCCATCCAATGCATTTGAGCTTTTAAGCATTGCTCATGTTAATGGTGCTTTGATAGGTGGAGCAAGCTTAAAAGCGATTGATTTTTTAACTATTTGCGATGTTTGTCGTAAACTATAGCAGAGAAATTTGAGTTTCCCCTTGGATTGTGCGTTATTTATGTGTAAATAGCTATTAAAGAGTTATTTAAAGAGCAGGGTTTATGCAAACAGTACTTATAGTTATTCATTTTTTGATTGTGATTACTTTGGTTGGTATTATATTAATTCAACCTTCAGAAGGTGGTGGGTTAGGTGTGAGTAATAGCTCAGGGTTGATGAAAACTCGTGGATCTCGAAACCCTTTAACACGTTTGACTGCTATTTTAGCCTGTTGTTTTTTTGTTGTGTCTATTGGACTTACCGTGGTGAGTAATATATCAAATTCTAGTTCTGATATCTTAAAGCGTATACCGGTTAATTCAGAGCAGAATTTTACCAATAAAGACTCAGGATCAGTCCCATCATCAGATGGTGAGTCTTCCCCTTCTATTCTTGAACAGCTAGGAGGCACTTCGAATTCTTCGCAGGAACAGAAACAGTCCACAAATCCTGAAGTAGAAAGTCCAGTTCCTCAGGTTCTTGAAAATACAGTTCCCGATAACAGTACAAAATAGTTTTTTAAGAAAACATAGACTTTTTAAAAAAGGTGATTTTTTCGCCTTTTTTATTTTAGAAGGAAAATTGTTTCTTTTTGCATTTTTTGCTGGAAAAATCATTATAAATTGCTTATCACCATAAGCCCATGGCACGTTATGTTTTTATTACTGGTGGTGTGGTTTCTTCCCTTGGAAAAGGCATCGCAGCGGCGGCGTTAGCAGCGTTATTACAGGCTCGTGGCTATCGCGTACGTCTTCGCAAACTTGATCCTTATTTAAATGTTGATCCAGGTACGATGTCACCTTATCAACATGGTGAAGTATTTGTAACCGATGATGGTGCAGAAACGGATCTTGATCTTGGTCATTATGAGCGTTTTACTGGGCGTTCTGCAAATAGCCAAGATAATATTACAACAGGGCGTATTTATCGCAATATCATTGAACGAGAGCGGCGTGGTGATTATTTGGGGGCAACAGTCCAAGTTATTCCTCATGTTACGGATGAAATTAAGAGATTCATTACGATGGGAAATGAAGAATTTGATTTTGTTTTGTGTGAGATAGGTGGAACGGTTGGTGATATTGAAGCAATGCCTTTTCTAGAAGCGATTCGTCAGCTTCGCAATGAGCTACCGAGACAAAATGTCGTTTATGTCCATCTCACATTAATGCCTTATATTCCTTCAGCAGGTGAATTAAAAACGAAACCAACACAACATTCTGTCAAAGAATTGCAAGCAGTTGGTATTTCTCCTGATATTTTGCTTGTACGTGCAGATCGATCTATTCCAGAAACAGAACGGTGCAAATTATCACTTTTTTGCAATGTTCGCTCCAATGCAGTCATTCAGGCATTAGATATGCCAACAATTTATGATGTTCCTATGGCATACCATAAGGAGGGTTTGGACTCTGAAGTTCTTTGCGCTTTTGGAATCGATTCGGCACCTTCCCCCAAGATGGATCGTTGGGAAGATATTACGCATCGTATTCACCATCCTGAAGGAGAAGTTACGATTGCTGTTGTGGGAAAATATACGGGCTTAAAGGATGCTTATAAATCTCTTATTGAAGCGATTGCGCATGGTGGTTTAGCGAATAGAGTGAAGGTTAATATTGAGTGGATTGATTCGGAGCTTTTTGAAAAAGAAGATTCTGTTTCAGCTTTACAAAAAGCCCATGGAATTTTGGTTCCAGGTGCTTTTGGGGCACGAGGGGCAGAAGGGAAGATTCGAGCAATTCAATTTGCGCGAGAGCGTAAAGTTCCATTTTTAGGGATTTGTTTTGGGATGCAATTAGCTTGTATAGAAGCTGCGCGCAATATTGCACAGATTGAGAATGCTTCATCGAGTGAGTTTTGCGAAACAGACAATCCAATTGTAGGTTTAATGACAGAATGGCTTAAAGGAGACGTCCTTGAAAAACGTACAAGAAATGGTGATCTCGGCGGTTCGATGCGCCTTGGTGCTTTTGCTGCTGAATTAAAAGAAGAGAGTCATATTGCTCAAATTTATGGGGTGACCAAGATTGTCGAGCGACATCGTCATCGTTATGAGGTCAATATTGATTATAAGGATAAGTTAGAACAGTGTGGTTTGATTTTTTCTGGGATGTCTCCTGATGGTATTTTACCAGAAACGATAGAATATGTAGATCATCCATGGTTTATTGGTGTTCAATATCATCCAGAATTAAAATCCCGTCCTTTTGATCCACATCCGCTTTTTTCTTCTTTTATTGAAGCTGCTGTAGAACAAAGTCGATTAGTTTAATGCATAAATTGGGTTACTTTGCTTTTGAGGGATAAAATGACTAAACCAAATGCCCGTGTGAAAGTTGGAAATATGATTTTTTCAAATGAAATGCCTCTTTCATTAATTGCAGGGCCGTGTCAGATGGAAAGTCGTGATCATGCTTTTGAAATGGCTGGTCGTATTAAAACAATTACCGATCAGCTTGGTATCGGGTTTGTTTATAAATCAAGTTACGATAAAGCCAACAGAACCTCTTTGGGGGCGGCACGTGGTATTGGTCTTGAAAAAGCAATGTCCATTTTTTCTGATTTAAAAAAAGAGTTTAATTGTCCCATATTAACTGATGTGCATACAGAAGAGCAATGTACAATTGTTTCTTCTACAGTTGATATTTTACAAATACCGGCTTTTTTATGTCGTCAAACAGATCTTTTGGTAGCAGCCGCCAAAACAGAATGTGTTATTAACATTAAAAAAGGTCAGTTTTTAGCGCCGTGGGACATGGAGAATGTTTTAAAAAAGGTTGTTTACAGTGGTAATCCGAATGTTATGCTTTGTGAGCGAGGCACGTCATTTGGTTACAACCGACTTATTTCTGATATGCGTTCGTTGCCTATTTTACGTTCATTTGGTGCTCCTGTTATTTTTGATGCAACGCATTCTGTTCAAGAACCTGGGGGGCAGGGGGCTTCATCTGGTGGGCAGCGTCAATTTGTTGAAATTTTAGCGCGTGCAGCTGTCTCTGTTGGGGTAGCTGGTATTTTTTTAGAAACACATCAAGATCCAGATAATGCACCTTCTGATGGACCTAATATGGTTAAAGTTGATGATTTACAAAGATTGCTTGAGACTTTAATGGAATTTGATTATCTGTCAAAAAAGTTGAGCTGAGAAGAGAAAAAATATTTCATTAATAGGGCATTATAAATGAATCGAGACTTTTATTGGATAAGGAAACACATATGACTATAATTGTCGATATCATTGGGCGTGAAGTTCTTGATAGCCGTGGTAATCCAACGGTAGAAGTTGATGTTCATTTGGAGAATGGAGCTTTTGGTCGCGCTCTGGTTCCTTCGGGAGCTTCAACAGGAGCACACGAGGCTATAGAGCTTCGTGATGGTGGTTTGCGCTATCAAGGGAAAGGTGTTGAAAAAGCGGTTGCTGCAGTTAATGGCGAAATTCTTGAAGAACTTGGTGGGCGGGATGCAACAAATCAAATTGCTATTGATCAAGCAATGATTGCTTTGGATGGAACGCCAAACAAAGCCCGTCTTGGTGCCAATGCACTTCTTGGTGTTTCATTAGCTGTTGCAAAAGCAGCTGCGGATTCATTAAATTTACCTTTGTATCGTTATATTGGTGGTACACAAGCGCATATTCTTCCAACCCCCATGATGAATATTATTAATGGTGGTGTTCATGCTGATAATTTGATTGATTTTCAAGAGTTTATGATTATTCCTATAGGAGCTCCTACTGTAAAAGAAGCTATCCGTTATGGCGCTGAGATTTTCCATGCATTGAAAAAGCGTTTAAAAGATGCGGGTTATAATACCAATGTTGGTGATGAAGGTGGTTTTGCTCCTCAATTTAAAAGTGCTGATCAAGCAATTGATTTTATTATGGAATCTATCATGATATGTGGTTATAAACCAGGTGAACAAATTGCCATTGGTTTAGACTGTGCTTCAACCGAATTTTATAAAAATGGTTCGTATTTTTATAAAGGTGAGGGGAAATGCCGAGACATCCAAGAGCAGGTAGATTATTTAGCGCATCTTGTGAAAAATTATCCTATTATTACAATTGAAGATGGAATGGCAGAGGATGATTGGGAAGGTTGGAAGCTACTTACTGACACAATTGGAGAAAAATGTCAGCTTGTTGGCGATGATTTGTTTGTAACGAATTCAGCACGTTTGCGTGATGGTATCAAAATGGGGGTAGGCAATTCTATTCTCATAAAAGTTAATCAAATTGGTACATTGAGTGAAACACTCGATGCTGTAGAAGTAGCACATAAAGCAGGTTATCGTGCCATTATATCTCATCGTTCAGGCGAGACAGAGGATTCTTTCATTGCAGATCTTGCTGTTGCAACGAATTGTGGACAAATTAAAACAGGTTCTCTTGCACGTTCGGATAGATTAGCAAAATACAATCAACTTATTCGTATTGAAGAAATGCTAGGAGCCCAAGCGCATTATGCTGGTGATTTATATCGTGTATAGTTGTGAGCAAAAAATATGAAAGTATAAGATCATTTAGATTATGAAATTGAGATTTCTTATCAAAGGCATATGCATAGTAATTTTATGGGTATTTAAATTTATAGGGATTAAGATGAGAGGTGTGATTATTACTCAAGATCAAGGAATGTATCTCGTTTCGGGTGATGACGGTAAGCGTTATCAGTTTGCGACTTGGGATTGGTTGGGAAAGAAACCACCAAGGATTGGTGATGCGGTTGATTTTGTCTATGAAGGGGGTGTTGTCAGTTCTGTTTTTCCATTGTTGAGATCAGGTACAGAGAACACAAAGATAATGTTCGCACTGCTTTGTTGGGTTGCAGGTATCTTTGGTGTTCATCGCTTTATGGTTGGGAGAGTTCGGACGGGTACTTTAATGCTCGTTTTATCTTTATCATTGTTTGGATTGATAATTACCGGTATTTGGGCAATTGTTGATTTTATACTCATTGTTGCTGGAAAATTTACTGATAAAGATGGGAATCAGATTACAGATTTGTGAAAATCTTATAATAAAAAAAATAGTAAAGTTTACTTTTTATTTCGATCAATATATTAAGTTGCATAATGCAGGATTATTGTATTCTATTTCTTTAATGTGAGATATTAAGAGAAATATGCACAGCTGAATAAAAGTATTGAAAAAGACTGTGCTATTTTATGTGGGTAAAACAACGACGTAAATCAACTAAGGTTGTTTTGTATTGCTGCTTATAGCAGCAGAAAGCGTTAGATCATTGGGGGGACAAAACTATTTTAATTTCATGTTTATCACGGCTGCTACAAATTTTATTTACGTCGTGAGGTTAATCAACATATTATAAAAAGAAATAATCTCTTTATGAATAACACATAAGGAGCAGCTTTATAGGTGGGCAAGGATGAAGGGTAAAATTATTGGTCAAGATCAAGGAGTTTATCTCGTTTCGGGAGGTGATGATAAGCGTTATCAATTTGAGGATTGGAATTGGTTAGGAAAAAAACCACCGAGTATAGGGGATATTGTTGATTTTGTATATGAAGATAATGTTGTTAAATCTGTTCTCCCTCTCTTGAGTCAAAAAGAATCAGAGCAATCAAGATTAGGTCTGGCAGTTATTTGTTTTTTTTTGGGATGGTTGGGTATTCACCGCTTTATGGCTGGTAAAATTGGAACGGGTATCGTAATGCTTCTCATAAATGTAACAGGTATAGGAATTCTTATCAATATACTGTGGTCATTTATTGATTTTATAGTTATTTTATCTGGATATTTTAGAGATGCAGATGGCAATAAAATTACCAAGTTATAGCAACTCGACAAAATTTTAATATAAATAAATAATTTTATTTATATTTATCAATATATTAATTTAATAATGTAAGTTATTTTATTCTATGTCTTTAATGTTAAATATTAAATAAAATTATGAGTATTTAAATAAAAATATTGAAAAAGAATGTACTATTTCATATAAAAAACAAAAGTACAAATCGAACAGCGTGCTTTGTATTGCCACTTATAAATGCGGGAATTTTAAGTTGTTGGGGGATTTTAGGCTTTTTTAAATGTCGTATATCACGGTGAGTACAGATCGTATTCATGCAGTGAGGTTTATCCAACATATTATCATATTAGAAGAAAAGCTTCTTTATGCATAACAATTTTATAGGTGGTGAAGATGAAAGGTAAAATTATTAGTCAGGATCAAGGAAATTATTTCGTTTCAGGTGGTGATGGTAAGCGTTATCAGTTCTTGAGTAGGAATTGGTCAGGAAAAAAGCCACCAAAGGTTGGTGATATGGTTGATTTTGTCTGTGAAGGGGATACTATTAAGTCTGTTTTCCCTATCTTGTCAGCAGGGCAGCCACAACAATCAAAAATGTTGTTAGCGATCGTTTGCTTGTGTTTTGGTGCATTGGGGATTCATCGTTTTATGGTTGGTAAAATTATAACAGGCATTGTAATGCTTCTTATAACTATACTAAGTACAATAGGTCTACTATTTATGGGGATAGGGCTTATAGGGATTATTTTTATAATTATACCTTGGGTATTGATTGATTTTATTCTTATTTTAACAGGAAATTTTAGGAAAAAAGCTACAAATTAGAGGATATCCAATATTTATAATATAAAAAGTGAGGCATTCAACTTACTTTGATCGTATTAAGGGGGGGGGATAAATTGAAATAACAAATTATTTTGGTGTAGATTTGGTAATGAGGTATTAATCAAAATCATGCATAGTTGGGCAAAATATCAAGAAATTTTGCTGTAAAGACTGTGCTATTTTATGTGGACAAAGCAGAAACGTCGATCAATCAAAGTACGCTTTGTACTACCTCTTATGACGGTGGGAGTCTTAAGCTATTTCAGTTATCACATTTATCATGGTGAGTATGGATTGTATTCACGCAGTGAAGTTAATCAGCATATTAGCGAATTAGAAAAGGAGCTTCATAAAATAGAAGCTGAGCGGATATTCATGGAAAAGCGTATTTCTCTTTTACGCAACGGGCATATAGAAAAAGATATGTTGGATGAGTATGTCCGAAAGAATTTGAACTTTTCTAAGCCAAATGAACTGACAATCTTAATACCTTGAAATTGATACTAAAGGTAAATGAAAAATCGCTTAATTTAAACAACAATCAGCAATGATATTGTTTAAGCCGGATTGATAAGGCTTGTAACTTTTGTTCGTAAAGGTTATTCCTAAATAATCATAAAAGGGAGTTTAATATGGCAGAACGACTTAAAAAAAATTCTGCGTCGGTGGCGCGCACTGCATTATCAAGCACCACAAAGAAAGCACCAATAGCAGATTTTACAAAAGAAGAAGAACTTGATGCTTATCGTGAAATGCTTTTAATTCGCCGTTTTGAAGAAAAAGCAGGACAACTTTATGGTATGGGGCTTATTGGGGGATTTTGTCACCTTTATATTGGTCAGGAAGCCGTTGTTATAGGAACATTGAAAGCGGCAAAAGAAGGTGATCAGGTTATTACGTCTTACCGTGATCATGGTCATATGTTAGCGGTTGGGATGAGTCCGCGTGGTGTTATGGCAGAATTAACGGGACGTCAAGGTGGCTTTTCCAAAGGGAAAGGTGGCTCGATGCATATGTTCTCTAAAGAAAAGAACTTTTATGGGGGACATGGTATTGTTGGTGCGCAGGTTCCCATTGGTTCAGGTTTGGCATTTTCGAATCAGTACCTTGGTAAAGATAATGTGACATTGGTTTATTTTGGTGATGGTGCTGCAAATCAGGGGCAGGTTTACGAGAGTTTTAATATGGCTTCACTTTGGAAGCTTCCCGTTGTTTATATTATTGAAAACAATCAGTATGCTATGGGAACGTCAGTTTCACGTGCATCTGCAGAAACTGATTTTTCACGACGTGGTCTTTCTTTTGAAATTCCAGGTATTGTTGTTGACGGTATGGATGTTCGATCAGTAAAAGGAGCTGCTGATAAAGCAATTTCTTGGGCACGCTCAGGTAAAGGACCGATCATTCTTGATATGCAGACCTATCGCTATCGTGGTCATTCCATGTCTGATCCAGCAAAATATCGTTCAAAGGAAGAAGTCCAAAAAATAAAAGAGGAGCACGATCCGATTGATCAAGTAAAAAGTCGGATTCTTAAAAAAAATTGGGCGAGCGAAGACGATTTAAAATCTATTGAGAAAGAGGTCCGTGCAATTGTTGCTGATGCGGTAGATTTTGCACAAAGTGATCAAGAGCCAGATGCTTCTGAGCTCTATACTGATATTTTAGTTTGATGCGAGGGAAGCAAGTATGTCTATTGATATTTTGATGCCGACGCTTTCACCAACTATGGAAGAAGGTAAACTGTCTAAATGGCTCAAGAAAGAAGGTGATAAGGTTAGCTCTGGCGATGTTATTGCTGAAATTGAAACGGATAAGGCTACAATGGAAGTAGAGGCCGTTGATGAAGGTACTCTTGGTAAAATTTTTGTGCCTGAAGGTTCAGAAGGCGTAAGGGTTAACACTGTTATTGCAATTTTGTTAGAAGAAGGTGAGCGTGCTGAGGATATTTCGCAACCTACTGATACAGCACAAAAAACTAAGGAATCTGCTCTTTCTCTGCCTTTGTCAGTTCCGCAGGCTGCTCCTACTTTTGATACATCTCTTAATTTTGATATTCCAGCGGGAACACAAATGGTTACAATGACAGTTCGTGAAGCGCTTAATCAGGCTTTGGCTGAAGAAATGCGGCGTGATGAAACAGTTTTTCTTATGGGGGAAGAAGTCGCGCAATATCAAGGTGCCTATAAGGTTAGTCAAGGTTTGTTGGAAGAATTCGGAGAACGCCGAGTTATTGATACCCCAATTACAGAACACGGCTTTGCTGGGCTGGCTGTCGGGGCTGCTTTTGGTGGGTTACGTCCTATTGTCGAGTTTATGACCTTTAATTTTGCGATGCAGGCGATGGACCAAATTATTAACTCAGCAGCCAAAACACGTTATATGTCTGGTGGACAAATGACCGCTCCTATGGTTTTCCGAGGTCCCAATGGCGCGGCTGCCCGTGTTGGTGCTCAACATTCTCAATGTTATGCTGCATGGTATAGTCATGTACCAGGTCTGAAAGTTGTCATGCCTTATAGTGCTGCAGATGCAAAAGGTTTGCTGAAATCTGCTATTCGTGATGATAATCCTGTTATTTTCCTTGAAAATGAGATTTTGTATGGGCATCAATTTGATGTTCCTCAACTGGATGATTTTCTTTTGCCTATTGGTAAGGCACGTATTCATAAGTCTGGACAAGATGTGACGATTGTTGCATGTGGAATTGGGATGCATTATGCTGTTCAAGCGTTACCAGAAATCGAAAAACTTGGTATTGATGTTGAATTGATTGATTTACGAACCATTCGCCCGATGGATCTTCCAACAATTCTTTCGTCAGTTAAAAAAACAGGTCGTTTGGTAACAATTGAAGAGGGATTTCCTCAGTCATCTGTGGGAACTGAAATAGCAACGCGTGTTATGCAGCAGGCTTTTGACTATCTTGATGCGCCAATTGCTACGATTTCTGGTAAAGATGTTCCGATGCCTTATGCCGCTAATCTTGAGAAGTTGGCTTTGCCTAATACTGCTGAAATTATTGAGGCCGTTAAGGCTGTGACATACAGAGCATAACGGAGGAAAGCATAATGCCCATTAAAATTACAATGCCAGCGCTTTCCCCTACGATGGAAGAGGGAAATTTAACAAAATGGAATATTAAGGAGGGAGATAAGGTTTCCTCTGGTGATGTTATTGCTGAAATTGAGACGGATAAAGCGACAATGGAAGTCGAAGCCGTTGATGAAGGTAGGGTTGCTAAAATTGTTGTTCCTGCTGGAACACAAGGCGTTAAAGTAAATGCTTTAATTGTTGTTTTAGCAGAAGAAGGTGAAGATTTAGCTGAAGCTGCAAAAGTTGCAGAAGAAATCTCTTCTTCTACAAGACAAAAACCAGAGGGCATCAAACAGACAGATTCTCTGAAACAGACGGACTCAAAGGGAATAAAAATGTCTCATGAATCATCAACTGGGCAATTAATACAGCAAGATAAAAAGGAAGCTCGTCTTTTTGCCTCTCCCTTAGCGCGGCGATTAGCATCTCAGGCAGGTCTTGATTTATCCCTTATTTCTGGAAGTGGTCCGCATGGGCGTATTATTAAGCGCGATGTAGAAAAAGCTGTGAGCAGCGATATGTCTAAAGTGTCTTATTCATCATCGATAGGGGAGCTAATAGCTACAGGTGCTTCGGACAAACAGATATTGAAACTCTTCAAAGAGGATGAATATAGCTTCGCTCCCCATAATAATATGCGTAAAACAATCGCGACACGTTTGGTGGAATCAAAACAGAGAGTCCCACATTTCTATGTAACGGTAGATTGTGAACTTGATGCGCTATTAGCACTGCGTACACAACTAAATGCTGCTGCTCCAATGGTTAAGGGGCAGGAAGAAACTCAGCCTACTTATAAGCTTTCTGTTAATGATATGGTGATCAAAGCTGTCGCACTTTCTTTGAAAGCGGTTCCTGATGCGAATGTTTCTTGGCTTGAAGGCGGGATGCTTCATCATAAACATTGTGATGTTGGGGTTGCTGTTTCTATTCCCAATGGATTAATTACACCGATTATTCGCCATGCAGAGAAAAAGCCGTTATCACTTATTTCCAAAGAGATGAAGGATTTTGCAAAGCGTGCGCGCGAGGGCAAGTTAAAAATGGAAGAATATCAGGGTGGAACAACAGCTGTATCAAATATGGGGATGTATGGTATAAAAAGTTTTTCGGCTATTCTTAATCCACCGCATGCGACGATTTTTGCGATTGGTGCAGGGGAGCAACGCGCCGTTGTTAAAAATGGTGCATTAGTTGTTGCGACAGTTATGTCAGTTACGCTTTCTGCGGATCATCGTGCTGTCGATGGTGCTTTAGCAGCAGAGCTCGCGCGGACTTTTAAGAAGATGATTGAAAATCCATTAGCAATGTTGGTTTGAACTGTTTAACAGTTCTTCACGTAAATTGTGAGAAAGCGTGTTAAGAGAATAGAAACAAATTTAAAGAGTTTAAAGAGCAATGTTATTGCTATTTCTGGTTTGGGTAAAGCATTTACGTGAAGCTTAAAGCAAAGACATAAGATAATTCTCTCATGTTGTTTTACAGTCTTAAGTTCAAAAAATGCATATCCGTTTTTTATATATCCATGGAGGAATTACTGTGGCAAATCTTTATGATGTAATTGTGATTGGATCAGGTCCAGGCGGATATGTAACCGCAATTCGTGCAGCACAATGTGGCTTTAAGACTGCGATTGTTGAACGTGAACATTTGGGAGGGATCTGTTTAAATTGGGGATGTATTCCAACAAAGGCCCTTCTACGTTCAGCGGAAATGAAACATTTTGCTGAACATGCGACAAATTATGGATTAAAAATTAATGGTTCAATTGAGGCAAACATCAAAGATGTTGTGGCACGTTCACGGGGTGTTTCAGCACGTTTAAATGCTGGTGTTGGTTTTTTAATGAAAAAAAACAAAATTGATATTATCTGGGGTGAAGCAAAGCTTACTAAAGAAGCAAAGGGAAGCCTTCCTGCGGAAATTATGGTTTCTTCATCCTCCAAACCGATTATGCAACCGCAAAATCCAGTCCCTAAAGGGACGTTAGGGGAGGGAACTTATCAAGCAAAGCATATCATTATTGCAACGGGCGCACGTCCTCGTGTCCTTCCTGGTATTGAGCCAGATGGAAAACTCATTTGGACTTATTTTGAAGCTATGATACCGCCAGCAATGCCAAAATCGCTTTTGGTTATAGGGTCTGGGGCTATTGGCATTGAATTTGCTTCTTTTTATCATGATATGGGGGCGACAGTAACTGTTGTTGAAATGATGCCCCATATCATGCCTGCTGAAGATATTGAAATTTCAACGTTTGCTCGTAAACAGTTAGAGAAAAAAGGTTTACGTATTCTTCGTCAAGCAAAAGTAACAAAGGTTGAAAAATCTTCCGATTCTGTAAGTGTACATATTGATGTTCAAGGTAAAATAGAGTCAATGACTGTTGACCGGTTGATTTCTGCTGTTGGGGTGCAAGGTAATATTGAGAATCTTGGTTTAGAAGCTTTGGGAATAAAAACCGATCGCGGCTGCATTGTAACTGATGAATGGAGTTGGACGGGGGTGGGAGGTATTTATGCTATTGGTGATGTAGCAGGCCCTCCTATGTTGGCCCATAAAGCAGAAGAAGAAGGTGTGATATGTATTGAGCATCTTGCAGGTTTGAAAAGCGCTCATCCACTTGATAAAAGAAAAATTCCAGGGTGTACATATTGTACACCACAGGTTGCCTCTGTAGGGCTTTCAGAAGCGGCAGCAAAAGAAGCAGGTTATGATATACGTATTGGTCGTTATTCTTTTGCTGCGAATGGTAAGGCGATTGCTTTGGGTGAAGATCAGGGGTTAGTAAAAACGATTTTTGATAAAAAAACAGGACAGCTTCTCGGGGCCCATATGGTAGGGGCTGAGGTAACAGAATTGATACAGGGTTTTGTTATTGCTATGAATCTTGAAACAACAGAAGAAGAATTAATGCATACTGTCTTTCCACATCCGACCTTATCGGAAATGATGAAAGAAAGTGTATTAGATGCTTATGGTCAAGTTTTAAACGCTTGATGACTGGATTGTATGAAAAATTTTATATTTTTGATTGTTACTTCGTATTTATAAGGCAAAGGCTTAAATGGTTACGGTTGTTGATAGAGTTGCAAATAGACGATTGCGTCATCCTGAAAAGGCACATCGTCCTGATACAAGCGTTCAAAAAAAGCCAGATTGGATTCGTGTAAAAGCGCCAACATCACCAATTTATAAGGAAACACATGGTATTGTACGTACGCATAAGCTAGTGACTGTATGTGAAGAAGCTGGTTGTCCTAATATTGGCGAATGTTGGAGCCAGAGGCATGCTAGCTTTATGATTTTAGGTGAAATATGTACGCGTGCTTGTGCTTTTTGTAACGTTGCAACAGGTATTCCACTTGCCGTTGATGATAATGAGCCAGAACGTGTCGCTGATGCTGTTGCAAGGATGGAATTAAAACATGTTGTCATTACATCTGTTGATCGTGATGATCTTGCTGATGGTGGTGCTGAGCATTTTGCAAAAGTTATTTATGCGATTCGTCAAAAAACTCCTAAAACAACAATTGAAGTTCTTACACCTGATTTTCGTCATAAGGATGGCGCTTTAGAAGTTGTTGTTGCTGCTAAGCCTGATGTTTTTAATCATAACTTAGAAACAGTTCCTTCTAAATATTTGAAGGTCCGTCCAGGGGCACGTTATTTTCATTCAATTCGTTTGTTACAACGTGTTAAAGAACTTGATCCAACAATTTTTACAAAATCGGGAATTATGGTTGGCCTCGGGGAGGAGCGAAATGAAGTTTTGCAATTGATGGATGATTTGCGCGCTGCTGATGTTGACTTTATGACAATTGGACAATATTTGCAGCCTACACGAAAACATCATCCAGTTGTTCGTTTTGTGCCTCCTGAAGAATTTGAGTCTTTTGCCAAGATTGGTAAAGTAAAAGGATTTTTACATATGGCCTCCAATCCTCTAACGCGTTCATCTCATCATGCTGGAGATGATTTTGCCATTTTGCAAAAAGCGCGTGATGAAAAATTTTCCTTACAGAGATAATTATGCCGATTTTTACAATACATCGGCAGATCACCCATAGTGCCAGTGAAATGTTTGATCTGGTTTCAGATATTGAGCGTTATCCTGAATTTTTACCAATGTGTGAGTCTTTAATAATACGTTCTCGAAAAGAATATGGAAAAAAAATATTGCTTCTTGCGGATATGACCGTTGGCTATAAGATTATTCGTGAAACTTTTACGACTCAAGTATTTCTTCAGCCGGAAAAAAGTCTTATAGAAGTTAAATATATTGATGGTCCATTCAAATATCTTGAAAATCGTTGGGCCTTTCATGATATTGAAAATACCAATGCATGTAATATAGAGTTTTTTATTGATTATGAATTTAAAAGTAAAACGCTTGGATTAGTCATGGGCTCAATGTTTGATATTGCGTTTCGTAAATTTACCGAGGCTTTTGAGAAGCGTGCGCATCAGATTTATGGCTCTACGGTAACATAGTCTATTCTGTTATTTTTTAACAATACCTATTGCTTAAACAGCGTGAAGGTGAAAACCGGTTTCCATCTTTACTATTTGTTTTTAATTCAGCTTTCAAAAGCATATTGAAGGAATATCATTTTAAATGATGAAGATGATGCACAGCTTCATGCTTTTGTTTCTCTCTTTTTTAATGGATGCACACTCGTTAAACAAAACGCCCAAATAGAACCTGCTTGCGTCATACCCATTTCATAATAGTGCTCATAATAAATAGTATAGATTTTCGTAAAAGTATATAAAATCTACATCTGTACACTTATGAAGAATTCCTCCTGTATCATTTATTTGCCATCTCTCAAGATGTTGTGCCAGCTCTTAGCACTTGAGAGAAGTACAAGTGTCTCTTTCTTTAATCATTTTATTTATACAGTTTTTTCTCTTGTGGCGTGCAAGTGAATAAATTTGATTAATTCAATCTACACAGGACTGAAGTGAGATAACTTTACGCTATTCAGATCTTTCATTTTCAAGTTGTGATACAATAAAATTTTTTCAAGATGTTGACGATTATAGACTCGATGGGGAATAAAGAATTTTGAAATTAGTATGGGGAATTCAGTGAAGCAATTCCAGAATCATTTTAAAAGCATTTTCAACAGTTGCGTGGCGGATAGCATTGCGATTAAGATGAGCAAAGTGCATTTCTTTGTGCAGGGGAGAGTGGTTTTTGTAAGCAACTGCGCAATGCACAAGTCCTACAGGTTTATCAAGACTTGCACCTCCTGGGCCAGCAATTCCTGTTACAGAAACTGCAATGTCAGCTTGTGAATGTTTTAATCCACCCTCAGCCATTGCAAGAGCAACTTCTTTTGAAACGGCACCATAGGTTCTTATAAGTTCAGCACAAACGCCAACAAGGCGTGTTTTGGATTCATTTGAATAAACAACAAATCCACAATCGAGAACATCTGACGATCCTGCTATATTTGTGAGGCATGCAGCAATGAGTCCCCCTGTACAAGACTCTACAGTTGTTAACAGCAAACCTTTTTGGCGAAAGGTATTAAGGACTTCATGTGCGTGTTTTTCACAAAGATATGTCATTGGGGAATTTCTCCTGAATAAAGGACGCTCACTGTTGCAAGAGCAGCAATTCCCTCACCACGACCAATAAATCCAAGCCTTTCATTTGTTGTTGCTTTGATAGAGATTCGATCAGGTGTTATTGCAAGTATTGTTATAAGATTTTCTGTCATGGCATGACGATATGGACTAATTTTAGGATTTTCAGCGATAATTGTGATATCAACATTGGCGATACGACCACCTGCTTGTTTTATAATATCAAGAGCATGACGGAGAAAAATTTCTGATGATACATTTTTCCATTGAGGATCAGAGGGAGGAAAATGTGTACCGATATCTCCAGCACCTTGAGTTGCAAGAAGGGCATCTGTTAATGCATGAAGAGCAACATCCGCATCGGAGTGTCCATTTAATTTTTTATGAAAAGGGATTTTTATACCACATAATATAAGAAAATCACCATCCTCAAAAGAGTGAACATCATAACCATTGCCGGTACGAATATCAGGAAATATTTGCATTTTCTTTTGGAGATATAAATGTGCAGTATTAAAATCTTCATGCCATGTAATTTTTATGTTGTTAGGATCCCCAGGAATGGTACGCATAGGAATTCCAAACCATTCGGCAATTGCAGAATCGTCAGTGAATTCTTGTTTGCAAGCTTGTTTTGCTTGTTTATGGGCCGCTAAGATATGTTCAAAGGGAAAACACTGTGGAGTTTGTGCTCTATAAAGATGGGTACGGGGAATTGTTTCTAAAACATGCTGATTATTTATACGTTTAAGGGTATCAGAGATGGGCAGAACAGGAAGAACACCTTCTTGAGGCGTGATAGTGTTGTGAATGTTATTAAGAAGCTTGTTTTCGATAAAAGGGCGTGCACCATCATGAATATGCACATATTGGGGGGCAAATTTTTTGAGTGCCTGAAGTCCATATAAGGTAGAGATTTGACGTGTATTGCCTCCTTCAACGATAATAAGGCGCTCTTTAAAATCGTCAATAGCTTGTTCACAGATTTGACGATCTTCTGGATGAATAACAAGAATAATTGTTGTGATAGCTGGATGCTGCAAAAAACAATGCACGGTATGATAAATAATTGGCTTTTGTCCTAGAAGCCGATATTGTTTTGGAATTTTATGGGGAGATCCTGCTCTTTCACCCCGTCCAGCGGCTAATATTATTGCTGCAATAGAAATACTTAATCTCCTTGTATTATAATCTTAGTTTGCTTTTTTGTCATTAATTTTAAAATGATTTTGAAAGGATGGTTGTTGTAGATCAGCAAGGGATATCACGGATAACACCTCAAAAAAAGCATTTAATGCTTTTTGAAGTGCGGTATTTAAACCACAAAAATCAAACAAGGGGCAAGTTGGTTCTGCAGTATCGAAACATTCTGCGAGGGAAAAGTTGTCTTCTGTTACTTTCACAACATCAGCGACTGAAATCTCTGCTGCGGGTTTAGCCAATCTAACTCCACCATTGCGTCCACGCACTGTTTGTATAAAACCTGCTTGAACAAGCAGCTGAAGGATTTTAAATAAAAAAAGCTCTGAAACGGCATATGCTTTAGCAATTTCTGGAACACGACTGAGAGTTCCCTGATTATCTGCACAATACATGAGCATTCGAAGAGCATAATTTGTTTGTTTTGTTAATCGCATCTCATTTCCTTCGTAAAGTATCGTCGAACACAGTCTATTTTAAAGATATTTTGCAAAATGTAGAAGTTTTTTCTCGTTGACTATATTTGCCTATTTTAAATGTAGTATTAGTATTGTCAATTTTTGCTACAAAAGGTTATATGAGAATAATGGGATAAGGGTATGTAAGCTCATGACGAATATAACATCTGTGACGAATCTTCAAGACATAGATAAAAATACTTATAACGATGAGTTGTATCGTTTAAGTAAGGTATATATTTTTTTAGGGATTACAATTATTGTATTGGCTTTACTTACGGCCTCTGTTTCATTTATTATTCTTATTGGATTAACTCCTGTTGTTCCCAGTAGAACAGTAACCCTTATTCTTATAGGAATTAATAGTTTTTGGGTTTTAGGGCTTATTGTCATCGTTTTTTATGAGATGATACCGATCATTCGTGCTTGGCGTTCAAGGCGTGCAGGATCGCGTCTTCATGTGCGCCTTATTTCATTGTTTGCACTTGTTGCGACAATGCCAGCTGTTGCTGTAGCTCTTGTATCGGGTCCAGCACTAAATTTGGGACTTGATCGATGGTTTGATACAACAACGCGGCAAATTGTGGGCTCTTCTATTGATTTAGCAAATGCTTATGCAGATGAAATGCTCCAAAATTTAAAAAATTTATCCTACGCGATGGCATTTGCACTTGATAACAAAAAACTCTTAGAACGTAATCCAGCTGAATATAGGATGCAATTGACGCGTCATGCTCTAGGACGCAATTTGCGTGGTGCATTTTTGTTAAGTTCTAGTGGAGCTATTTTTGTATCGAGTGCTCTTGGTGATGAAGATAAACTGCCAATTCCTCCTTCTCATCTTATTGAACGTGCAACCAGTGCGAGACCTTTTTCTTTTCAACCAGGCGTCCATGATTATTTTGGTATTATTTTAAAATTTACCAATATTCCAAACACATTTTTATATTTGGTGCGTGACGTTGATAAAGGTGTTTTATCTGCTTTGCGTTTGACGGAAGTTAATACAGATCGTTATCGTGATTTAAATGAGAATCGCCTGCTGACACAGATTGCATTTGGTATGCTTTATTTGTGTCTTTTTTTTAGTTTATTCTTATCAGCCATTTGGGCTGCTATTGCTGTTGCTGATCGCTTAGTACGTCCTATTCGTCTTCTCATTAGTGCTGCCGATGATGTTGCTTCTGGAAATATGGAAATTTTCGTGCCAGTACGAGCAAAAGATGGAGATATTGGGCAATTATCCAAAACTTTTAATTACATGGTCAGTGAATTGAAAAGTCGGCGTAATGAATTGATTGCAGTGCGTGATCAAATTGATGAAAGACGGCGTTTTTCTGAAGCTGTGTTATCGGGTGTAACAGCGGGAGTAGCAGGTATAGATGATAATGGTGATATCACCATTATCAATCGGTCTATTGAAGCGATGTTTGATATTCGCTCAGAGCGCGTTGTTGGAAAAAGTCTTTTATCTTTAAGCGCTGAAATTTGGCAGGTTTTTCAGTTTGTGCGTTCATTGGATCGTAAAAACCATCGTGAGCAGGTCACTTTAAACGTTGCAGGAAAAGAGCGTGTCTGTAATGTCCAAGTTACGATGGAGGAGGATGATGGACAAGGGCAATCTTGGGTTCTAACAATTGATGATATTACAGATCTTGTTGCAGCGCAACGTACAGCGGCGTGGGCGGATATTGCGCGGCGTATTGCACACGAAATTAAAAATCCTCTTACACCTATTCAGTTATCCGCTGAACGCATTCGTAAACGTTATAACAAAGCTATTACACAAGATAGAGAGGTCTTTGAGCGGTGTATTGACACAATTATTCGGCAGGTTGGAGATATTGGGCGTATGGTTGATGAGTTTTCCTCTTTTGCACGTATGCCCAAACCCAAAATGCATATTTTAGATATACGAGAATTGTTGCGCGAAGCATGTTTCTTGATAGAGGTGACGCGACATGATATTCATTTTGAGCAAGATTTAGGAACTCTACCACTTATGGGTGCATTTGATAACCGTCTCATTGTACAGGCTTTTTGCAATGTTATCAAAAACGCGAGCGAATCCATAGATTCAGTTATGCGAGAGGAAAATATTCACGGTCATATTCTTATCCGTTCTTATCGTCAGGGAGAATGGGTGGTTGTGGATGTTGTTGATAACGGGAAAGGACTTCCTAAAGAGCAAAGACAAAAGTTATTAGAACCCTATATAACAACGCGGGAAAAAGGAACAGGGCTGGGGTTAGCTATTGTGCGCAAAGTTATTGAAGATCACGGTGGTTTCATGGAGCTTCATGATGCACCGGAGAGTTTTTATGAAGGTCGTGGTGCGATGATCCGTTTGATATTTCCAGCGGATGGGGGTAAGCAGGGTAATATTATACAAGCCATAAATCATAAGATAGGGGAATAGTATGGTATCAGATATCTTGATTGTTGATGATGAAGCAGATATTCGTGAGCTTGTTGCTGGTATTTTAGATGATGAAGGTTATGAAACGCGTGTTGCTTGTAACTCTGATGAAGCATTGGCTCAAATTAGTGAGCGTATTCCAAAGCTCATTTTTTTGGATATTTGGCTACAGGGTAGTCGTCTCGATGGTTTAGCACTGCTTGATGAAATTAAAACACAATATCCGGCTCTTCCGGTTGTTATGATCTCTGGTCATGGTAATATTGAGACGGCTGTTTCCGCTATAAAGCGAGGGGCATATGATTTCATTGAAAAACCTTTTAAAGCTGATAGACTTGTATTGGTTGCAGAGAGAACACTTGAAAATTCAAATTTAAAACGTGAGCTTTTAGAATTGCGAAAGCGTTCGAACGAGACATTAGAGTTGCTCGGAAAATCGACAGTTATAAAAAATTTGCGTCAAATCATAGAAAAAGTAGCACCAACCAATAGTCGCATCATGATAACAGGTCCTTCAGGGGCAGGAAAAGAGACTGTTGCACGAGCTATTCATGCGCTCTCAACGCGTTCGAATGGGCCATTTGTTACAATAAATGCTGCAACGATTACTCCGGAAAGAATGGAAATAGAGCTGTTTGGCAGCGAAATGGAGGGAAGAGAGCGTAAAATTGGTGCCTTAGAGGAAGCTCATGGCGGTATCTTATATCTTGATGAAATTGCTGACATGCCGCGTGAGACTCAAGGGAAGATTCTTCGGGTTTTAACGGGGCAAACATTTGAGAGAATTGGCGGCACAAAACGTGTTAAGGTGGATGTCCGTATCATTTCTTCGACAGCGCAAAATCTTGAAAACCTCATTTCTGATGGGCGCTTTAGGGAGGATCTTTTTCACCGTCTTTCCGTTGTTCCTATTGTTGTTCCGCCCCTTTCAGCGCGTCGTGAAGATATTCCAGAACTTGTACATCATTTTGTAAAAACAATATCACAGCAGGTTGGGATTAAACCGCGTGCAATCAGTGATGATGTGATTGCTATTTTGCAAACGCACGCTTGGCCGGGTAATGTGCGGCAATTACGTAATAATATTGAGCGTCTTCTTATTCTTGTGCGGGATGGTGATGGTCCTATAACAGCGGACTTTCTTCCCAGTGAAGTAAGTGATTCTTTGCCACGTCTTCAAATGGATTCAGATGAAAGTATAATGGATTTGCCGTTACGTGAAGCTCGAGAATTATTTGAAAAGAGATATTTAGTGGCGCAGATTGGGCGTTTGGGTGGAAATATATCACGTACTGCTGAATTTATAGGCATGGAGCGTTCAGCTTTGCACCGTAAACTTAAAGCGCTTGGAGTTTCTTAAAGCGATGCGTATTATTATTTGTGGAGCAGGACAGGTTGGTTATGGGATAGCAGAGCGTCTTGCTGCTGAAAATCACGATGTTACTGTTATTGATATTGAAACGAGATTAATTGAAAAGATTCGCGATACATTGGATGTGAGAGGTTTTGTTGGTCACGGTTCACGGCCTGAAGTTCTTTTGGCTGCAGATGCAGACAAAGCTGATATGTTGATTGCTGTCACTTTGTTTGATGAAGTTAATATGGTAGCTTGCCAAGTAGCACATTCATTATTTAATGTGCCCACAAAAATTGCTCGTATTCGCTCACAATCTTATTTAGAACCACGTTATAAGACGCTTTTTTCCAGAGAGAATATTCCCATTGATGTGGTTATTTCGCCAGAAGTTGAAGTTGGGGAAATGGTTTTGCGCCGTATTGCTTTACCTGGTGCAATAGATGTTCTTTATTTTTGTAATGATGATATTGTGGCACTAGCTTTGGAATGCATGGAAGATTGTCCCGTTATTAATACACCTTTGCGTCAATTAACAGAGCTTTTTCCAGATCTTCATACGACGGTTACTGCTATTAAACGTGGCGCGGAATTATTGGTTGCACATTCAGAAACGCAATTACGCGTTGGTGATATAACCTATCTTGTTGTTTCTCGTGAACAGATGCGTCGTGCTGTTGGGCTTTTTGGTCATAAAGAGCAAGATGCCCACCGCATGATTATTGCAGGGGGTGGTCACATTGGCCTTTATGTTGCACAGGCTATTGAAAAGCGTTTTCATAAATTAAAATTGAAGATTATAGAAGCGCATAGAGAAAGAGCCCTCACAATTGCTGATCAGCTTGAAAAAACAACAGTTTTATACGGTAACGTGTTAGATCCAGTGATTCTTCAAGATGCGGGAATTGATCAGTCCGATTTAATGATTACATTGACCAATCAAGATCAGGTTAATCTCTTAAGCGCTATTATTGCTAAAAGATTGGGCTGCAAAGCCAATATGGTATTGATTAATAATGTTGCCTATCAAGAATTTAGTCGTGCTGTTGGTGTGGATGCATATCTTAATCCCCATAGTGTTACAATATCGAGAATTTTGCAACAAATGCGCCGTGGGCGTATTCGTTCTGTTCATTCAGTTTTTAATGGCCGAGCAGAAATTATTGAAGCTGAAGTGATGCAAACATCTTCACTGGTTGGTAAGTCATTATCAGAGCTCAATTTATCAGATGGTTTGAGAATTGGTGCAATTTATCGCAATAAGACAATAATACAGCTTTCGGCAGATACGCGTATTTTGTCTGGTGATAGAATAGTGATTTTTGCTCTTGCTGATAGGGTTCGTGATGTTGAACAACTCTTTCGCGTAAGTTTAGAATATTTTTGATGTATTATCTATGGATATTTGTACTTTTTGGTATAGTGGACAATTAAGATTGGTAGATAGGCTTTGTTTGTCTTCAATGGTTAAAACTGGACAGCGCGTTAAGCTTTTTAGTTATGATAAAAAAATAGATAATCTCCCTGCTGGTGTTGAGCTGTATGAAGCCGAATCAATTTTACCACGCTCAGCAATTTATCGCCTTGATCCCGATTTTTCTGATGATAAACTAGGGTGTACAATTGTTCAGTTCTCGGATTTTTTTCGTGTTATGCTGATGAAATATCAACAAGGTGTTTGGTTAGATACAGATGTTTACCTTGTTAAACAATTTCATCCAGATGCGGATAAGGTTTGGTTGGCAAGAGAAAATAATACAAGAGTAGGCGTTTCTGCACTTTATTTTCCGCCCAATAACCCTATTATAAAAATATTTGAGGATTATTGGGCAGGTGCAGAAATTATTCCTCATTGGCTTGGGTTTAAGCGTCGTGTTTGGAGACCGTTCTGGTTAAAGAGGAAAAAAATGCCGATTTTACCGGGAAATCTTGGCGTTACAATATTTGGCAATGATGGTATTTCACGATTAGCAAAACGATATGGTTTTTTTCATGAAGCAAAGGAAAAGGAAACTTTTTATTATTGGACTGGGCGAAAAACTGAACGTATTTTTGAACCAGCTTTTGGCGTAAAGCCGCTTACAGATTCACGCTTGATAGGTTTTCATATTCACAGAAAGACAAAGACTACGAAAAGACCTCAGGAAGGAAGTTTTTACCATTGGGCGGTATCTCGCATTCCGGATGTTCATCATTTGTTTAGGTAGAGTTATTATTGCTATTTTAACTATTGAGATTTTAATCTATCTTATACAATCTCTTGATTGTAGCTTGCACAAGAGAGTAATGTTAACATATGGACAAAAACATTGAATGTGTAAAGAGCGGTTGTTATATGAACGGAAAGTAAAAATATGAGTGATCCAATGAAAACAGCATTAAGCCTTGTTCCTATGGTTATTGAACAAACAAATCGTGGTGAACGGGCCTATGATATTTTTTCCCGTCTTTTAAAGGAACGGATTATTTTTATTAATGGACCTGTTGAAGATGGTATGGCAATGCTTGTTTGTGCACAATTGCTTTTTTTGGAAGCGGAAAATCCTAAAAAAGAAATTAGTCTTTATATTAATTCTCCAGGTGGTGTCGTAACATCTGGTATGGCTATTTATGATACTATGCAGTTTATTCGCCCTCCTGTTTCTACGCTTTGCATGGGGCAAGCGGCATCTATGGGGTCTTTATTATTAACGGCTGGAGCAAAAGGTCATCGTTTTACATTGCCAAACGCACGTATTATGGTGCATCAACCATCTGGTGGTTTTCAAGGTCAAGCTTCAGATATTGAGCGACATGCGCAAGATATTATAAAGATGAAACGGCGTTTAAATGAAATTTATGTTCAACATACGAGTCAAGATTATGAGATTATAGAGAGAACTCTCGATCGCGATCATTTTATGACAGCAGAAGAAGCCAAAGCGTTTGGCTTAGTTGATGATGTTATACAATACCGTGCAGAAACTGAAAAAGAAGAAAAAGATTAAGAGTTTTTATAGAAAAAATAGCTACTTTAAATCAAAGAGTTTTATAAAAAATATCGCAAAATAAGAGAAACACCTAAAAGTATTGAGACATGCATGGTTTTCTATATGTCTTTTAGTTTTCATGATGAAAAGCTTCCTTTGAAAAGGCAAAGTGTTCATATATTGTGGTGAAAGGAAAGAAAAATGAGCAAAATTAGCAATAGCGGGAACGAATCAAAAAATACTCTCTATTGCTCGTTCTGCGGCAAGAGTCAGCATGAGGTGCGTAAGCTCATTGCGGGGCCTACTGTATTTATCTGTGATGAATGTGTAGAGCTTTGCATGGATATTATTCGGGAAGAAAATAAGTCTTCTGGGGTTAAGGTGCGTGATGGTGTTCCTACGCCACAGGAAATTATAACAGTTCTTGATGACTATGTTATTGGTCAGCAGCATGCAAAGCGTGTTCTTTCTGTTGCTGTTCATAATCATTATAAACGGTTGGCGCATCAGTCTAAAAGCAATGATATTGAGTTGGCTAAATCAAATATTCTTCTTGTTGGTCCAACGGGTTGTGGTAAAACTTATCTTGCACAAACATTAGCACGTATTATTGATGTGCCTTTTACGATGGCGGATGCGACCACTTTGACTGAAGCAGGTTATGTGGGGGAAGATGTTGAAAATATTATTCTTAAGCTCCTTCAAGCAGCAGATTATAATGTTGAACGTGCACAGCGTGGTATTGTTTATATCGATGAGGTTGATAAGATTTCTCGTAAAGCAGATAATCCTTCTATTACAAGAGATGTTTCGGGGGAAGGAGTTCAGCAAGCGTTATTAAAAATTATGGAAGGAACGATTGCTTCTGTTCCTCCTCAAGGTGGACGTAAGCATCCGCAACAAGAGTTTCTTCAGGTTGACACCACAAACATCTTATTCATTTGTGGGGGAGCTTTTGCAGGTTTAGAACGGATTATTTCAGGGCGTGGTGAAAAAACTTCTATTGGTTTTTCTGCAACCGTTAAGGCTCCTGATGAGCGTTGTGTCGGTGAAATTTTTCGTGATTTAGAGCCTGAAGATCTTATAAAATTTGGTTTAATACCAGAATTTATTGGACGCCTTCCTATAGTCGCTACCTTAGAGGATTTAGATGTTAACGCCCTCATGCAAATTTTATCACAACCTAAAAATGCGTTAGTAAAGCAATATCAGCGTCTTTTTGAAATGGAGAATGTCGAGTTAGCATTTCATGAAGATGCTTTACGTGTTATTGCAAAGAAAGCAATTGAACGTAAAACTGGTGCTCGTGGTTTACGTTCAATTATGGAGAAGATCCTTCTTGAGACGATGTTTGAGCTACCGGCTCTTGAAGGCGTTCAAAAAGTGGTTATTTCGAGTGATGTCGTTGATGGGAAAGCGCGTCCTCTTTATATTTACTCAGAACGTGCAGAAGATAAAGAAAATGTATCAGCATGACATTGTGCTATGCACAATATAAAAGGTGGTAATGAATGGTATTTGATGGGTGTTTCTAATAATATCATTATAATGCTTGATTTATCTATGAGTAATTACCACTTCATGTACAGTGAAGAGCTGAGGTTTTCTAAAGGTGGGCTGATTGTTGTAGATAGCTCATAGGCTCCAGAAAGGAGAGTTATGCAATATATTGATGAAAAGACAGATGAAGTAAGAGATGGGGTTTATGCTGTTTTACCTCTTCGTGATATTGTTGTCTTCCCCCATATGATTGTTCCACTTTTTGTGGGCCGCGAAAAATCAATTCGTGCTCTTGAAGAAACGATGGCGGTTGATAAGCAAATACTATTGGTGACACAAAAAAATGCTTCTGATGACGATCCAAAATCAGAGGATATTTATCATATTGGTACATTTGCTAATATTCTTCAACTTTTAAAGCTTCCTGATGGTACTGTAAAGGTTTTGGTTGAAGGAACTGCACGTGCAAAAATTAGTCAATTTGCTTTAAGTGAAGGTTATCATCAGGCTTTTGCAACTGTTACAGAAGAACCTAGAGAGAGTGATGTTGAGATTGAAGCTCTTTCAAGGTCAGTGATTACTTATTTTGAAAACTATGTAAAGCTTAATAAAAAAATCTCTCCTGAAGTTGTGAATGCGATTGGCCAGCTTGATAATCCTTCTAAGCTTGCCGATACGATTGCTTCTCATTTGATGATTAAACTTGCAGAAAAACAGGAAATATTAGAGCTCTTACCTGTGCGGGCCCGTCTTGAACGTGTTTTGTCCTTCATGGAAGGAGAAATTTCTGTTTTGCAGGTTGAAAAACGTATTCGTTCGCATGTTAAAAGGCAAATGGAAAAAAACCAACGAGAATATTATCTCAATGAGCAGATGAAGGCTATTCAAAAAGAGTTAGGAGCAGGTGATGATAGCCGAGATGAACTCTCTGAATTAGAAGAGCGTATCAAGAATACAAAACTATCCAAGGAAGCGCAGGAAAAAGCTGGAGCAGAATTGAGGAAATTACGGAATATGTCTCCGATGTCTGCAGAAGCGACAGTTGTACGTAACTATCTTGATTGGTTATTAGCAATGCCTTGGGGTAAAAAATCTAAGATTAAAAACAATTTAGATTTTGCTGAAAAGGTCATGAATAATGAACATTTTGGTCTTGAAAAAGTTAAGGAGCGAATTATTGAATATTTGGCCGTACAAAGTCGCGCGTCAAAGATAAAAGGTCCCATTATTTGTTTGTTAGGTCCTCCAGGTGTAGGGAAAACATCATTAGCGCGCTCTATTGCAAAGGCAACGGGACGTGAGTATGTTCGTATCTCATTGGGAGGTGTCCGAGATGAAGCAGAAATTCGTGGACATCGCCGAACATATATTGGCTCGATGCCTGGAAAAATTATCCAGTCTATGAAAAAAGCAAAAAAATCTAATCCGCTTTTCTTGCTTGATGAAATTGATAAAATGGGCCAAGATTTTCGTGGCGATCCTTCATCCGCTTTATTAGAAGTTCTTGATCCTGAACAAAATGGTACATTCATTGATCACTATTTGGAAGTTGAATATGATCTTTCTGATGTCATGTTTATCACAACTGCCAATACGCTTAATATTCCAGGTCCGTTAATGGATCGTATGGAAATTATTCGTATCGCTGGTTATACTGAATGTGAGAAAATGGAAATTGTTAAACAGCATCTTTTACCAAAGGCACTAAAAGATCACTGTTTGTCTAAAAAAGAACTCAGTATTTCTGATGGAGCACTAAGGTCAATTATTCAGTTTTATACACGTGAGGCAGGCGTTCGTAACCTTGAACGTGAACTCATGAAAATTTCCCGCAAATCCGTTACAAAAATTCTCAAAACACATCAAAAATCTGTAAAAGTTACAGAAAGTAATATTCATGATTTCTTGGGTGTTAAACGTTATCATTACAATCAGATTGAAGGAGAAAATCAAGTTGGTGTTGTAACAGGTCTTGCGTGGACAGAAGTCGGTGGAGAGTTATTGACCATTGAAGGAGTTATGATGCCCGGCAAAGGGAAGATGACTGTAACTGGAAATTTACGTGATATTATGAAAGAGTCCATTTCAGCGGCAGCATCTTATGTACGTTCTCGTGCTGTTGATTTTGGTATTGAACCTCCACTTTTTGAAAAACGCGATATCCATGTTCATGTTCCAGAGGGTGCGACACCAAAAGATGGCCCATCGGCTGGGATTGCAATGGTGACAGCAATTGTTTCGGTCCTTACAGGAGTAGCTGTGCATAAAGATATTGCAATGACTGGTGAAATTACTTTACGTGGACGCGTTTTACCCATTGGTGGATTAAAAGAAAAACTCTTAGCAGCTCTTCGAGGAGGGATAAAAAAAGTACTTATTCCTGAAGAAAATGCAAAAGATTTGGTTGATATTCCTGATGATGTCAAAAATAATATGGAAATTATTCCGGTAAATCATGTGAGTGAAGTTTTGAAACACGCTTTGGTTCGTTTTCCAGACACTATTGAATGGAAAGAACCCTCTGCAGGGGCTGTGCCAATCCGGTCAGAGAGCAGTGATAGTGAAGGAATACAGATTGCGCACTGATTCACTTATCTCATTTATAACGGCATTTTTTAGGTGGTAGAAGGTGTTGTTGAGGTTATTATTCTGTTTTTTGTTGGAAAAAGTGAAAAATTCCGTGAATAACTGTGATTATTGCTAAAAAAACAATGTTTTGGATAAAAATAAGACTTCTGTTTGCTGTACTTTTCAATAAACTGACCAATAACATGATTAAGTCATGTTCAGGTAATATAGGGAAAGGAAATATTTTATGAATAAAAGTGAATTCGTTAGCTCCGTTGCTGAAAAGGCAGGTGTTTCGAAAGCGCAAGCTGGTGCTGTTGTTGATGCTTTTATGGCTTCTGTAACAGAAGCTTTGGCTTCAGGGGGGGATGTTCGTCTTCCAGGTTTTGGCACTTTTGAAGTTTCTCATCGTGCTGCAACAAAGGGGCGTAATCCTTCAACTGGTGCTGAAATCGATATTCCAGCACGTTCTGTACCCAAATTTTCTGCAGGAAAAAGCCTTAAAGAAGCAGTTAATAAAAAATAATTTAAGCTACATTAAAAAAAACCCGATTTATTTATAAGCGGGTTTTTTTAACACATGTGTTATGCTTGTTTTTCACATAAAACTTTGAGATCCTTGCGATATTTTTATTTTCATGTATTGCTGGAAATATATTGTTTTTAGTCATTTTCAATGAAATATTGCACTGTTTTAATTGAGCGCGGGTATGGCTTATAAAATGTAATTATTAACTTTTATTACGCTGAAGTGTTACGGTATTTATTTCAAAACAAGATCCGTAAATAACATGAGGCGGAAAACTCTGTAAAGTCCATAAAAGTTATTATATATCACCATTTACGCTTAATAAAAGTGCATGTTGGTGCCACCGTGCTATCTATTTTCTCAGTTCCTATAATGTTGCGACTAGCCCCAGATATCTGAGACGAGTGCATAAGGGATAGTTTTATTCTTTTACTCTTATACGCCAACCTTTCTTGTGACGCACCAAGAGGATAATTTTATTGATTTATTATAAGATCCTGAAATAAAAAAATCTTTTGATATTCAGATGTATTTTCCATTTATTTATTTTGATTATTCATAATATATTTATATAATTATTTTGTTTTTAGTCATTAAATCATATTAAATTATTGATAGCGGTAAAGTTTTTTTATAGCCAAAAGTTATTTTACAGCATCTACATAATTGAATAAATGATGAAACGTAGGGTAGTATTTATTGATTGGGGGAGACAGTCTTTAAAAGGCTTTAGAATGATTTTTTCACGAGAGTCATAAAGATCTATTCAGTAGGAGAGAGGCGAATCGTGTGTTTTTTATAAACAGGAGCTCTTTGATTCTTTATTTGCTAACCACTGAGTACAATCATTGAGAGCTCTCGCTGTTATAGCTTGTTTTTTTACTAATTTTTTTTCTTTACTTGGTAAGCGTTTTCCTGAATGTTTAATAGAAGAAGCAATAGGCGGAAAGAGTCCGAAATTGATATTCATTGGCTGAAAAGATTGTGTTTCTGCTTTTTCATCTATGATGTGTCCCCCTGTAATATGATTCAAAAGGGCTCCGAATGCTGTAGTTTGTGGGGGTAGGCAAGGGGAAATATGATGATATTCGGCAGCAGCAAAACGTCCAGCAAGAAGCCCTATTGCCGCTGATTCTACATAACCTTCACATCCGGTAATTTGCCCTGCAAAGCGTAGTTGTTTTTTTTGTTTTAAACGAAGGGTTTGATCAAGAATAATTGGCGAGTTGAGGTAGGTATTGCGGTGAAGACCACCAAGACGCGCAAACTCTGCTTTTTCAAGACCGGGAATCATTCTAAAAATGCGAATTTGTTCACCATATTTCAATTTTGTCTGAAAGCCGACCATATTATAAAGCGTTCCAAGTTTATTATCTTGGCGTAATTGAACGACAGCATAGGGTTTAACTGTAGGGTTATGGGCATTAGTTAAGCCCATAGGTTTCATAGGACCATGTCTTAACGTTTCAAGTCCGCGCTCAGCCATAATTTCAATGGGGAGGCATCCATCAAAATAGGGCGTTTTTTCAAAGTCACGAAACTCTGTTTTTTCAGCATTTTTTAACGTTTCAACGAATGTTTCATATTGTTCTTTGTTGAGGGGACAATTAAGATAGTCTTTTCCTGTTCCCTCAGGACCAATTTTATCATAGCGAGACTGATACCAACAAATGTTGATATCAATACTGTCGGTATGGATAATAGGTGCAATTGCATCAAAAAAAGAAAGAGCTTTTATACCGGTTATTGCTTGTAATTTTTGAGCAAGTGCAGGCGATGTAAGGGGGCCTGTTGCAATGACAACATGTTTCCAAGCTTTAGGAATTTCTTGAACTTCTTCACGTTTGATTGTTATAAGAGGGTGGTTTTCAAGTGCTGTCGTAACGGTTTTTGAAAATCCATCACGGTCAACAGCAAGAGCACTACCTGCGGGAACTTTGTTGGTATCAGCAGCTTTCATAATTAACGATTTTGCTAATCGCATTTCAGCATGTAAAAGCCCTACGGCATTTGTTAATGAATCATCGCAACGAAACGAATTTGAACAAACCAGTTCTGCCAATTTATCGGTTTTATGGGCATCTGATTTTTTTTCGGGTCGCATTTCATGCAAAACAACAGAAATTCCTGACTGAGCGATTTGCCAGCTTGCTTCACACCCCGCAAGACCGCCACCGATGATATGAATTGGGATATCAAATGTCTTTAACATAATTGACTTTTAGCGTAAGCAGTTATGTATGAAAAGCATAGATTTTGTTTTTTTTAATATATTTGTTTGCTTTTTTTCTGTAATTAATGGTATAGAAACGCCGCTTGTATAAGGTTATTAGCTTGTAAGTTTGAGCGGATGTGGCGAAATTGGTAGACGCACCAGATTTAGGTTCTGGCGGGAGACCGTGGGGGTTCGAGTCCCTCCATCCGCACCAAAGCAATCCCTTAAGTGCTACGGATTTCTACGTGTCTGAAATTCCGCTTCATGGTAAATGTAACACTCGAAGTGTTAGAATGTAATGATTATTAGAGTGGGTTGATCCCTCTCCTTAGAAAAATGAAGGTGTTTAATGCAGGTTACCGAGACGCTTAATGAAGGACTGAAGCGCGAAATTAAGATCGTGGTTCCAGCGAAAGATTTAGAAGAAAAGTTGAATGAACGATTGGATGATACCAAGGGAAAAATCAAGCTTAATGGTTTTCGTCCCGGTAAAGTGCCTAGTGGGCATTTGCGAAAAATGTATGGTAAATCCTTTATGGCGGAGATTCTCAATGAGATACTCAGTGATGCACCCCGTTCTATTTTAGCGGACCGCAATGAACGTGCAGCGATGCAGCCAAAAATTGATATAGATGAAGATGAAAAAATTCTAGATGGCAAAGCTGATTTTACTTTTAGTTTAAAGTATGAAGTTTTACCAAAAATTGACATTAAAGATTTTGAACATATTACGGTTATCCGTGAAATTGCAATTATTCCTGAACAGGATATTGATGATCAAGTCAATCGCGTCCTTTCTTCTACGCGTAATTATTCTCTAAAAGAGGGGAATTCTGAAGAAGGTGATCGCATTACCATAGATTATCAAGGTAAGCTTGAAGGCGTTCCATTTGAAGGTGGGGCAGATAGTGATGCACAACTGATTCTTGGGTCAAAACAATTTATTCCTGGTTTTGAAGAGCAATTGGTTGGTGTGAAAGCTGGGGATGTAAAAACGATTTTTGTTAAATTTCCTGATAATTACAGTGCGGCACATTTGGCGGGACGGGAAGCAGAGTTTGACATTACTGTCAAAGCTGTCTTTAAACCAGATGAATTAAAAATTGATGATGAAGCAGCGCAAAAAGTTGGTTTAGAGTCTCTAGATCGCTTACGTGAGGTCGTTCGTGGGCAGATTGAAAGCCAATATGGTTCAGTGACACGTCAAAAAGTTAAGCGTCAAATTCTTGATGCTTTAGATGCTGATTATAATTTTGAGATTCCTGAAGAACTTTTAGAGGTTGAGTTTAACAATATATGGGCTCAGGTTAATGATGATTTGAAAAAGGCTGGGCGCAGTTTTGAAGATGAAGGTATTACAGAAGAAAAGGCACGTGAGGAATATCGTGTCCTTGCGCAGCGTCGTGTTCGTCTTGGTTTGGTGCTTTCTGAAATTGGAATGAAGGTTGGTGTTAAAGTTAGTGAGGATGAGCTAAAAGCAGCAGTTTTTGATCAGGTTCGCCAATATCCAGGACAAGAGAAAGAGATTATGGATTTTTTCCGTAAGACTCCGGAAGCTGTTGAAAATCTACGTGCTCCGATTTTTGAAGAAAAGGTCATTGATCATTTATTAGCACAGATAAAAGTCACAGATAAAGAAGTGACGGTTGAAGAGTTGATGAAAGAATATGACGAATTAGATGTCCCTGAAGAAAAGCCGGCAAAGAAAAAGTCTGCAGTGAAAGAAACGTCTACAGAGAAAAAAACCGCTAAGAAAAAGGCTCCTAAAAAAGCTTAATATTTATGCAAACAACACAAGCCCGATAAAATCGGGCTTGTGTTGTAAGATTTATATCCTAGGATTGCACTGAGAGAATGGTTTTAGATAAGCCATGAGTGAATTTTAAAATATTGGTAGTGGATTGGCAATGAGCATCATTGATACGCGTACTCCTGATTCTAAGCGTTTTATTTCTGGAGTTACAGGTGATTGGGAAGTCATCATTGGCATGGAAGTTCATGCGCAAATCATATCAAATTCGAAACTTTTTTCAGGAGCATCAACCAAATTTGGTGCAGAGCCGAACAATCATGTATCACTTATTGATGCAGCCATGCCAGGTATGTTGCCTGTTCTTAATCAAGAATGTGTTCGTCAAGCGGTTCGAACGGGGTTAGGATTAAAGGCGCATATTAATTTAAAATCTGTTTTTGATCGCAAAAACTATTTTTATCCAGATTTACCGCAGGGGTATCAGATTTCTCAATTTCGCTATCCCATTGTAGGAGAGGGAAAGATTATTATATCTGTTGGTCCAGATTCAAATGGCCAATTTGAGGATATTGAAGTGGGAATTGAGAGGTTGCACCTTGAACAGGATGCTGGAAAATCGATGCACGATCAACATCCAACGATGTCTTTTGTAGATCTTAATCGTTCTGGTGTTGCTCTTATGGAAATTGTTTCCAAGCCTGATATGCGCTCATCAGATGAAGCTAAAGCCTATATGACAAAATTGCGTACGATTGTTCGTTATTTGGGCACTTGCGATGGCAATATGGATGAAGGTTCTATGCGTGCAGATGTCAATGTATCTGTTCGTCGTCCTGGTGAAGGTTTTGGAACGCGCTGTGAAATTAAAAACGTTAATTCTATTCGCTTTATTGGTCAAGCAATTGAATATGAAGCGCGTCGTCAGATCGCAATTTTAGAAGATGGAGGCGTCATAGATCAAGAGACTCGGCTTTTTGATGCCGCTAAAGGTGAAACGCGCTCTATGCGCTCAAAGGAAGAAGCGCATGACTATCGTTATTTTCCTGATCCTGATCTTTTACCATTAGAATTTGATCAAGCATTTGTGGATGCTTTGGCAGCGGACTTACCAGAATTGCCTGACGCTATAAAAGCACGTTTTGTTAAGGAAATGGGATTGACAGTGTATGATGCTTCCATTCTTGTGACAGAAAAGGCTATTGCTGATTATTTTGAAGAAGTAGCACGTGGGCGTGATGGAAAAATAGTTGCCAATTGGGTGATTAACGACCTTTTAGGGGCTTTAAATAAAGATAATCGTGAGATTGAAGAGTCACCAGTATCGCCAAATCAATTGGGAAGCATTATTGATCTTATAAAAGAAGGAGTTATTTCTGGAAAAATTGCCAAAGATCTTTTTGAGATTATTTGGAATGAGGGGGGAGATGCACGCCAAATTGTAGAAGAACGAAATATGAAGCAGGTAACGGATACAAAGGCTATTGAAAGAGCTGTTGATGAGATCGTTGCCAATAATTCTGATAAAGTTGCGCAAGCAAAGCACAAACCTGCTTTAGCTGGTTGGTTTGTTGGACAGGTAATGAAAGTAACAGGTGGTAAGGCAAATCCCCAAGCTGTTAATGAATTGGTTAAGATGAAACTTGGCATAGATTAAATTTTATGGGGTGGAGAAGAAGCCATACATATGATATCTTCTTGAAATTAAAGGATAGCACGTTAACCTATCAATTGGAATTGTAGTTGAATTTACTAGTAACTTTTTCGATAATTTCAATCGTTAATAATTTTATTCCAACGATTAATTTCATGAGCGCACTAAATGAATGGAATAGCAGATGGTTCGTTTTTTTAAGCAAATCTTCACATGGTGGAATGGCAATACCATTGGTACGCGTTTTTTCACATGGCGCAAAGGTAAGCGGATAGGGGAAGATCAATTTGGAAATATATATTATGAAGGAGGACTTCATAAGGATGGTTATCCGCACCGTTGGGTTATCTATAAAGGCTATTCTGAGGCCTCTACTATTCCACCAGGTTGGCATGGCTGGATTCATCATCGCTGTGAGTGTCCACCAACACAAGAGGATTATCATCCTTATGAATGGGAAAAGCCTCATGTTGCAAATATGACAGGAACAAGTGAGGGCTATCGACCAAAGGGAGCTATCACCTCCAATGGAGAGCGTTCTTGTGTGCATGAAGATTATGATGCGTGGTCACCTAAAAAATAACATGTTTTAATGTGCGTGTGTATTTTTGTCTTATTTGACTCTATGTTATGAAAAGAATTATTTTTTAAGGTGCGATTGATTTTGATATGATGAGATTTTTTTTATTGTTAGGGGCGAGGCATTTTTTTTATATTTTTTTTATGGAAATTTTAGTGTTTTTATCCTTAAATAATGGGGTGCGGGCTGAGCGTATTAGCAATGGAATTGCTGTTTTTGCAGGTCTTGACAAAATCACGGGACGGACCACACGTTTTGAAGTTACTCTTGGTAAAATTTATCAGTACGGCGCATTACAGGTAACACCACGTGCGTGTTATACGAGCTCTAAAGATGAACCCACGCGTACAACTGGTTTTGTTGAAGTCAATGAAGTAACATTAGATAAAAAAATACGGCGTATTTTTACAGGATGGATGTTTGCAGATAGTCCTGGTTTGAACGCTGTTGAGCATCCTATTTATGATGTGTGGTTAAAGGATTGCAAGCAGAATTCTCAAGATCGTTCTCTTCAATAATTAGTGTGTTATCTATTTATAATACATTGATTTATAATGGTCCTTTATCATTTTACAACTTAATAGCAAATTCCTATGATTACCTCATTTAATTTTTTTTATATTGAATAATCCAAATTATTCTCTTGCGCGTTACAAGTGTCGGATGTGTCAATAAGACTGTCTAAAAAAGGAATAAAAAATTCCGTCATGAACTGTTTAAATTCAAAGATGCATCATTAGAATCAACATATTTTTTCAGTGTTTCATAAGAGACAGTTCTTGAATTATATCTGTTAAAGGTTGAAATGAAAGGCTTGTTTATATTTGTTAAAGAGGTGAACTGACGCTTTTGCATGTATGAGGGAAACAGATTATCAAGTAAGTAATTCATCATGAAACACTAATTATTATATCTAGAGAACACTGTATTGGTATTTTTCTCATAGAGATGTCGTTTTTCGTTCAAAGCATAGAAGCAATGCAGGCCATATTAATGGAAAAATTGAGATTTAAGATTCTTTAAAGTTTATCAATCGAAGTATAGCTTGGTTAAAAAATGCAATAATCAATATATTTCTAGTAAGAAAATAATGTTTATATATTTTTATTATACACCACCTCATAAGTGAGTTTGTCTATTCGTAAGTTCTTGTATATTGCATGGTAACTTCACATTTAAGTAAGTAGGATACCACTAAGTTTGTAAATCATATTCTTGATATCCATGCTTTTTAAAATCTTTTGTATAAAATACACGTGTTTTCATATAGAGCTATTGAAAATTTAAAAAGGGGCTTCGAAGAGGCGTTGAAAAGATTCTGCATCACTGGGAATGGTATATTTATTTTGTATAAAAGAATAACCCATTTTCTAAAAAATACGAGATTTTATACAATGAAAGTTTCTAGTCACCAACATAATGATGTTTCCCGATTGCCAAAACAACCTAAAGAACCCTTATTGAATGTTCCATTTATTATAGTTGTTTTGATAGCATTTTGTTTTTGTCTTTATTGCATTTCTCAGTATTTTTTTTCTCATCATGTTTATGTTGAAAGTCTTGAGCTTTTTTCATTTATACCAGCATTGTTTAAGAGGGATCCTGTAGCATTTTGTTATACCATGGTGAGTTATTCATTTATGCATAGTAGTTTTAAACATGTTGCTCTTAATATGGTTTGGCTTTTGGTTTTCGGCTCTCCTTTAGCAAGGCATTTTGGTGTTTTACGTTTTTTAATTTTTTGGGTGTTAACGGCAGTTATTTCTGTTTTAACTTATTTTACATTTCATCAAGAAAGTACCATATCACTTATTGGGGCGTCAGGTGCCGTATCTGGAATGATGGGTGCTATTGCACGTTACGGTTTTCCTAGTGGTAATATAGCTGTCAATGCGCAGAACGAAAAACTTTTAGGACCTTTATTATCTGTCAAAAAAGCTCTGTGTTCTAAGGGGGTTCTTGTTTATATGAGTGTATGGCTGACGACTGATTTGATCATAGGTATTTCTTCTATTTTGTTTGAAGAAAATGGCATCTCAATAGCATGGGAAGCTCATATTGGCGGGTTTTTTGCGGGTTTTTTGTTGGTTGGTTTTTTTGATGTTTCACAAAAAATTAAAAACTAGAATCTAAGATATTGATGTGCCACATAAAGAGCTATTGTTGCTGCATTTGAAACATTTAATGATTTAATATTTCCAGGCATGTCAAGGCGTGTTAAAGCGCAAACGGTTTCGCGTGTTTTTTTACGTAAACCTTTACCTTCTGCTCCTAAAACAAGAGCAATTTTATTCCCTGTTAATGCTGTTTCTAGAGGTTGGTCACCTTCTGAATCGAGACCAAAGCTTGTAAAACCTGTTTGATGAAGTTCTTGAAGAGCTTCAGCAAGGTTTCGTACGGTAATATAATGAATCATCTCCAGAGCTCCAGATGCCGCTTTCGCAAGAACACCGCTTTCGTGGGGAGAGTGACGGCAAGTTGTAATAAGTGCTTTAGCTTTCAATGCAACTGCAGAGCGCATAATAGCGCCAACATTATGTGGATCGGTAATTTGATCCATGACAATGACCAGATCAGTATTGGTTAGTTCCGACAGTTTGCATGGTTTGAGGGGGAGAGTTTCCAAAACAATACCTTGATGAACAGCCTCACTTCCAACAAGCGAATCAAGATATTTGGGGGTGCATAATATAACAGAGCAAGGATAATCTGATTCGGATATATTTAATCGTTTTAAGGCATTTTGTGTAACGTAAAGACATTTTAAAATTCTTTTTGGGTTTTCTAAAGCAGCCTGAACAGAATGAATGCCATAAAGATGGATGATCTCTTGCTGTAAAGAAGCAGCTTTCTTCTTTGGGTGTGTAAAAGATCGAGAAGGAGAGCCTTTTGTATCGCGATATCGGCGACGCAAACGAGCATAATGAGAATTTTGTGATGTTTTTTCTTTCATAGCTTCTTTATAACGTGTTAATAAGAAAAATAGAGAGAAAAAATCTATGATTTAAAATTATGAGCAGGAAATTTGTACAGAATTGTATTTATTCTGTTGACAGATACAATAGTAATCGTCATAACCACTTCGCAATCAGATTGAATTGAATGGGTATTCAAGGTGGTTGTCGTGATGTCTCATTGCGCGACTTTATCGGTGTAATGGAGGGGTGCCCGAGTGGTTAAAGGGGGCGGACTGTAAATCCGTTGCGTATGCTACGTTGGTTCGAATCCAACCCCCTCCACCATTCATCGAAGGAGAGTTAGTACGTGGGTCATGCGGGTATAGCTCAATGGTAGAGCAGCAGCCTTCCAAGCTGAATATGCGGGTTCGATTCCCGCTACCCGCTCCAAGTGGTTGTTGGTGATTGGGCAAATAGGTATGATGGAGGATATTCCATTTATAGATTTGGTGGGGTTTTCCGTCTAAGAGTTGTGGTGATTGGGCTGTTTACAGTCTGGTCAGACTTAAATTTTGCAGAATTGTCCCTAGGTGCTAATAAAAATAGGGAATAAAACAAGAGATTAATAGCAATGGCGAAGAGCAAGTTTGAACGAACAAAACCGCATGTTAATATTGGTACGATTGGTCACGTTGATCATGGGAAGA
>NZ_JBHIQC010000013.1:0-15997 GCF_042196385.1 Bartonella sp. AP150HLJHH
GGTTGCGAGCGCCCTCGCATTGGTATTCCGGGAGTCTAAAAGTACTGAATCCGAGTCAGTTTTTTTGCTTTTAGTGCGGAAACGCACCTGGACATAGCAAAAACTCCCGGAATTCTAAGGATATTCGCAAAAGTGGGCTCAATTGTACGTTAGGGTTTAGGGCTTTTAGTTCCCTGTTGATCGCTGCGTAGACGATCAAACTTACGATATTTATTCATAAGGCAGTTTTAGAAGGTTGGCAAGAAAAATGAAAAATTTTCTATTCTGTTATACCGTAAAACGGCGCTATTTGAAGGAGGAGTGAAGAGCTTGAATATTCATGATAGGGCTTTGATTTGTTGAGCCTGGTGAAGTGCTGTCGTTTGAGGAGGGTAGTCTGAAGACTGTAAGGGGACTAGGCAAAAAGCTGGGTTCGTTTTCAGAACAGTGTTTACAGAGCGGTGCGGGGTGGTGATGTGGAAATTTTATTTGGCTGACTTCTGTAATAACGTAAAAGCGTTAAAACGTATATCCGTAAAATGATGCGGAGGATTTGTACTGTGTGTATGCTTTTATTTGGCGTGGAATGTGGTGAGAAAACTAGGGGACGCATTTGTGAATGGAGCGGGGAAAGCTGGGATGAAAAGGGGTGTTAAGTGCGTTTTCTGGAGAAGAGTATGTGGAGAATATTTGGAGGAAGGGCTTATTTGTCTTGTCTGATAAAGCGCGTCTTTTGAGGGATGGTGATAATTATATGAAGTGATCAGTAGTCCTTCCCTAGATAAGAAGCTGGATTGTTTACGGACCAGTGTTTATCGAGCGGTGTGGGGTGGTGAATCTTTCGTTGGCTGTTTTCTGTGAATGTGTAAAAGCGTAAAAATGTGAATCTGTAAAAGTGAAGAGGAGGATTTATGGATTTATGCATTGTGCGTGTTTTGGGGGCACGTTGGGTTTTTGCATGGATGGGGTGAGATAAATGGGGGGAGAACGAGAGCTTGTGAATCGAGGAGGGAAGCTGGAATGAAGAGTGCTGTAAGTCGTGAATGTTTGATGGGAGAGAAAAAGGAGTGCGTGGAATGGGAGAGTGCCTATGGACAAGGGGGAGGGTGTGGATAAGAGGCGGGGTAGTTCAGAGGGATGCGTGAAGGGATGGTGTGAGGGTGATAGAAGAGGGAGGTGAGGATTTTATTAAAGGGTGTTGTGGTTTTGAAAGGGGGTGAGAATGGAGAAAATGCGCTGGAAAGTATGATGATGAGGTGAGCTAAAGGGATGAGAGCAGGGCTCGAAAAAATAACTGGGAAAGGGAGCCGTGGTGGGGAAGTGAAAAAAACTTCCTCACCCCCAGTTGTTTTCAAAGGGGAGTGAGGGGCTTATCAAGAAGAAAAAAGTTAGTTTCTTTTCATAATTTTCCAAGTTTTTCCATCAGACATATACATAATCTTTTGACCCGTGGTTATCTTTTGTGTGCCGTGAGTGGTGTGAAGCGTAGAACTAGAAGCCGCTAGATGATCTATAAAGATTGATTTCCACTTAAATGAAGCAGGAGATGGAAAAGAGATATTGGGTGCCCAAGAACGATCTTTTGAACGAATAACGACAAGCTCTTTTTGTTTCAAGATGTTAGAAATTGTTTCTGCAGACAGATCTTTCCCATTGGAAATGGGGACTTCTGGTTTAGCTGTAGGCGAGGCTAAACCTCCAAAGTCGCTTATACTTGTCATACAAAAAGTGAACGTACATGATGTTTGGATGAGGTCAGAATCTCGACACTTTCCTTGATTAGAAACTTTCAGACTCCCTTCGTGTAGCTTGTTTTGTTTTAAGCCATTAGGATCAAAAAAAATCGAACTTTGCGGACTTAAATCATAACAGGAGGAAAGATGTCTCTTCCAACGAGAATGGTCTTCAACAAAACTTGAAGATTTACGGAGTTTGCCAAATGTATTTGGTACTTCTATGGTCCCAATATTCACTTTTTTACCCGTTGTAAAATCGACTACTTTCGCTGTAACTAGATTCTCATTTTTTTCAACATATAATCGATATCTGCGTCCCATCTCCCATGGAAAGTTAATTTCACATCGTACTCCTGAACCTTCCTGAGTAAAATGCTTACATTTATCACCCTTCCATCCCGTTGCATTCCAGATAGAAAAATGAATGGTACGGCTGCTCCTGTTGAAAAAACCAATTTGTCCACTTTTTCCGTTTTGGAATTCAAATTTATTTCCCCAGAAATAGATGGAGTTAGGCCCACCATCGTAATTTACTTGCTGGGTGAACACAAATAGATCAAATAATGCATTTTCAGGCCATTCATGCTCTATTGTAATAACTTTGCCGGCAAAAACGGCATAGCTTGGTTTACTTATTAGAAGGAATAAAAGTATTAAAATAACCTTTTTTACAGTATGGTACATACTCAAATCCTCTATCTTAATAAAAATAGTGTAACTTTATAAGTATTAAAGCACATATTCAATGTTTTGTTAAGTAAAATTAGAGAAAATACTTTAATGTTTACTCTAAACTATATGCTGTAAAGACTACTTTGTTTAAAGTGTTTTTGCATGCTCCTTTTCTGCTGTTCAAATTTAAGTTTAATGGTGGAATTTAGGGGTGATGGTTTAAAAGGGGGAGTGATGATGGGGGGTATAAGAAAAGTTGCGGTTTTTATTTAAAATGATAGCGTATTTTTTTTCTCCCTCTTGCTATGAGGCTTGTAGAAACCCATATTCTTTTTAGCACTATGGTTCTTCTTCTTGCTGCTTTTTTCGCGGTGTTTTTTAGAGGCTGGATAATCCTTTCTGGATGTTTCTTTTGTGGAATATTGGAGAGGTTAAAGTGTGGTGATGGCTTGAGATTTAAGGAAAAAAAATGAACTTGGAAAAATATAGCGAACGCGTGCAGGGTTTTTTACAATCAGCACAAAATAGCGCTCTTGCTTCTGATCATCAGCAGTTTATGCCGGAGCATTTCCTGAAAGTGTTGTTAGACGATTCTCAAGGATTGGCTGCATCGCTTATCCAAAACGCTGGTGGTGATCTTACTCTTATTCAAAAGGCGCTAAAAGAAGCACTTGATGCTTTGCCTAAAGTGCAAGGGGGAAATGGACAGCTCTATCTTTCGCAGCCATTGGCAAAAGTTTTCGCACTGGCTGAGGATATTGCGAAAAAAGCCGGTGATCAGTTTGTGACCGTGGAGCGCATGTTGCAAGCGCTGATCATGGAAAAGACCGCAAAAACAGCCGATATTTTAACAAGTGGAGGATTGACCCCGCAAGCGCTTAATCGGGCAATTAATGCGCTGCGGAAAGGAAAAACAGCAACAAGCCCCCATGCTGAAGGACAATATGATGCCTTGCAAAAATATGCCCGGGATCTCACAAAAGATGCACGTGAAGGAAAACTCGACCCTGTGATTGGGCGGGAAGAGGAAATCCGCCGCACTATTCAGGTGCTTTCACGGCGGACCAAAAATAATCCCGTGTTGATTGGTGAGCCTGGGGTGGGGAAAACAGCTATTGTGGAAGGGTTGGCATTGCGCATTGTTAATGGCGATGTACCTGAAACTTTGCGGGATAAACAGCTTCATGCGTTGGATATGGGAGCGCTTATCGCTGGTGCAAAATATCGTGGGGAATTCGAAGAGCGCCTTAAAGCGGTGCTGGCAGAGGTGCAAGCTGAAAATGGTCAGATCATTTTGTTTATTGATGAATTGCACAATCTTGTTGGCGCTGGAAAATCTGATGGTCCTATGGATGCTTCTAACTTGTTAAAACCTGCTCTTGCACGCGGAGAACTCCATTGTGTGGGCGCTACTACGCTCGATGAATATCGAAAATATGTCGAAAAAGATGCTGCTCTTGCACGACGCTTTCAACCTGTCTTTGTACCGGAACCCTCTTTGGAAGATACTATTTCTATCTTGCGCGGTATTAAGGAAAAATATGAACAACATCACAAAGTGCGCTTGGCTGATAGTGCTTTGATTGCGGCGGCGCGTTTGTCTAACCGCTATATTACAGATCGTTTCTTGCCGGATAAAGCTATTGACCTTATCGATGAAGCGGCGGCGCGGTTGCGCATGCAGGTCGATTCAAAGCCGGAAGAACTCGATGCTGTTGATCGGCGTATTTTACAGTTGAAGATCGAACGGGAAGCTTTGAAAACAGATGTCGAGCCAACAGCAAAAGAACGTTTGGAAAATGTGCAGGAGGAACTGAAAACATTGGAACAACAGTCCGCTGAGATGACAAGTGCTTGGCAGGCTGAGAAACAAAAATTAGGGCATGCTGCTGATTTGAAAAAACAACTCGAAGAAGCTCGTAATGCTTTGGCTATTGCACAACGTGATGGACAATTCCAACGCGCTGGAGAGCTCGCTTATAGCGTTATCCCTGAACTCGAAAAACAATTGAGTATTGCGGAAAATGATGACCAACAAAATCATCTCGTTGAAGAGACGGTTACTGCTGAACATGTGGCGCGGATTGTTTCACGCTGGACCGGTATTCCTGTTGATCGAATGCTGGAGGCAGAACGGGAGGCGCTGTTGCGGATGGAAGATGAAATTAGCAAACGTGTGATTGGGCAGGGAGAGGCTGTGCAAGCTGTTTCTCGCGCGGTACGTCGTGCGCGTGCAGGGTTGCAAGATCCCAATCGCCCGCTTGGCTCTTTCATGTTTTTGGGTCCTACTGGTGTGGGAAAAACCGAATTAACCAAAGCTCTTGCCGCTTTTCTTTTCCAAGATTCCAATGCCATGTTGCGCATCGATATGTCGGAATATATGGAAAAACATGCTGGGGCGCGGCTGATTGGGGCACCTCCTGGATATGTTGGATATGAAGAGGGGGGGGTGCTGACCGAAGCTGTACGTAGAAGACCTTATCAGGTTATTCTGTTTGACGAAATTGAAAAAGCACATCCGGATATCTTTAATCTCTTGTTGCAAGTGTTGGATGAGGGACGCTTGACTGATAGTCAAGGACGTACCGTCGATTTTCGCAATACCTTGCTGATTATGACTTCTAATCTTGGTGCTGAGTTTTTAACTGCTTTGCCTGAAGGGCAAACAACCGATCAGGCAAAAAATGATGTTATGAATGTCGTTAAAGCGGCTTTCCGTCCTGAATTTTTAAACCGTATTGATGAGATTATTCTCTTTCAAAGGCTGCAACGTCACGATATGGAAGCTATCGTCGATATTCAGATAGAACATTTGCAAAATTTGCTCAATGAACGCAAAATAACTTTGCAAATCGAGCCAGAGGTGAGAAAATTTCTTGCCGATAAGGGCTATGATCCGCTCTATGGTGCGCGTCCGCTTAAACGGATTATCCAAAAAGAAATACAAGACCCACTGGCGGAAAATATCTTATTTGGAAAAATTCACGATGAGACAACGGTGAAAATTACAAAACAAGGAGATCGGTTGGAATTTTTGCCTGAAGATTAAGTTTGGAAAAATTCATGGTATAAAGGGCGGTGATAATCCTATTATGTGATAAACACCGCTCTTTGAAGCGTGCTGATTTAGAAAAATTCACGATGAGACAGCGGTATTTTATTGCAAAGCAAAGGGAGTGGCTGGTGTTTTTGCATGTTAAATCAGCGTTTTCGAATATCGTAGGATTCTTTTACTTCTGTTTGTCGTGAAAACTATTTTCTTGCAATGTTATAAGTGAAGTCACAAGCGGGATTGCTTTATTGCTTTGTGCGTAAAAACGTTAAAGAGAAATGCCGTTTATCCGCCGTAAAACATTGCTCTTTGAGGGGGTGTGGGGGATTTTAGACGAAGATATTTTGATGATGGATTGGAGTTTTGCTGTTTAAGAAAAAGGTGGAGGATGCGTAAAATGCACTGCTCTCTCATTTTTTCGGTAATGTGCGTTTTTCTGCTTTAAAATTTTGCTAAAAGTTTTTTTAACTGTTTGATTGATTGCACTCTTGTCGGTGGCTAGTAGATGAGGGAGCATGATTATCTGCACAATCAAGTTTGCTCCTTTGCAGTTTTTTAATCAAGATAAAGACTTAAAAAAAGCTCCCTAACCTGTTTTGGTTAAAATTTTCGCTATTCGTGTTACAAAGACAAGTTTAAGTGGAGGTGTATATTAAAAATATCATCTATATCTTAATTTAGTTTACTTTACTTATTTACCAATAAACTATAATATGGTAAATATTAAGTAAAATAAACAGATAATGAACTTTTTTCAAGAACTTTAATAAGAACTGTATTGGAGTTTATTGATAAAAAGGGTCATTTGAAATTTAAATGGGGGGTATAATCTCATGAAATTAGCTACAAACTTAGCCACAAACAAGGAATTAATTAACAGCTGGTTTGCAAAGGAAGTTAAGAGTTACAATCGGCGTATTCCAGAAGGCTTAAAGGATTTCTACGAGGATAGGAAAGATTCGTTAATAAGTGATGATAAGCTTCAACAGGAAATTTTGGACTCTTTAATACAGCGTATATCGTTAACACCGGATGATTCCAATCCATTAAAGATGTTTCTTGAACAAGGCATTTCTTTTAGGGAGGAGCAAGGGGCGAGAGTTTTTGATACTATTAGAGGTGAGCATTGGATACCTGTTAAAAGTGGAGAAAGCGTTGATCCATTTAAAGTGAATGATCCAAAAATTGACGCATCATCTATACCGGACAAACGAGAAAATACCCATACATTTACGATGACGTGTGATCGAAGAGAGCGTGCTTTTAGAGAAGAGTGTGGGCTGGACAATCTTTTAGAAGAGATTAGATCGTCTGTCCGAGAGCAGGATAATGTTGAGAGTTACAATTGGTTAGAAAAGCTTATTGATCGTGCAGTAAACAGTGAAGTTGCACCGTTACAAGAAACACAAGAAATCTACATTCCAGACATTCGTGATCATCGTTTAGATGAAAAATCATATGAGCTCGCTATAAAAATCATTCGACGAGCAGTCAGATGTCTTGGGATTCGCTCACGTTTGTACAATGCTTGTTATTTTCAAAAAGCTTGTTCTTTGCGTGATCTTGTATTCATTTTTGTCAGCAATGCTCAATTTGATATAAATGCTCTAGTTCTTAACGAAGTCATGAATATATCGACAGTTTGTGACGCTAAAAATAACCTTTTAAAAGTAAAAGATTTTGGTGAGAAAAATAGCGATGTTATTGGTCTTGCTATGTCAAAAAAAGCGATATCTATCGATGACTTAAAAATAAAAAGGTATAGCGAGTTTGATCCAAACAATTTGCGCACGAATATCTTTTTTCATATTTCGCAATCGTCATTATTTCGTCCGTTTGAAACAATGATTGTTTTTAAAGCAGGGACTGATGATCAGATTGAAAAAACAATAAAAAGGTATGAAGGCACCAATGACATGAAGTTAAAAGAAGAAGCAGAGAAAGAAGCTTTAAAAAGAGTAAAAGTGCTATAAAAAGATTAATAGAGGCATTCAAAAGTCATTGGAAAATTATAAGTGACAACAAAAATGCAGCTGATTATCCTATCTGCCATAAAACACCGCTCTTTGAAGGGGTGTGGTGTGCTAGAATATTTGAGGGCAGGGTTTGAGTTATTGAGCCTGATGAAGTGCTGTTGTTTGAGGGGAAGCTGATCTGAATTTGACTTAAGGATGTTTTGTTGTTTGATATATTAACAAATAATGTTGATCGTTGTGCTGTTGCTTAATCAGAGATTAGCCACAAGATTGCTTTTTGTTTTTTCGGCTGGAGTTCTCTAAAATTTTTCAAAAGGGTGTGTTCTTTTTCGCTATAGGTTTCTTGATTGTGGTGTAAGAGAGTTTCTTTTGTTGAGAGATCTTCTTTTGTGGCAATGTCTGCATAAAAAAAGTTCATAGGAACTTCTAGTTTTTGAGCGATTTCCAGTAAACATTTTGCGCTTACACGATTGAAGCCTTTTTCGTATTTTTGGATTTGTTGGAAACTGACACCTAAATGGCTTCCTAATTCTTTTTGGGAAAGCCCTATTGAAATGCGTCTATGACGGATTCTTTTGCCTATCAAAATGTCGATAAAATGTGGATTTCTAGTTGGCACTTCAAGCCCCCCTCCGGTTGCGAGCGCCCTCGCATTGGTATTCCGGGAGCCTGAAAGCACTGACCTCGAATCAGCATTTTGCTTTTAGTGCTCATCGCACCTGGACATAGCAAAATCTCCCGGAATCCCGGGACACCCACAAAAGTGGGTTCATTCTTATGTATCGAGGTTTCGGGCTTTCAGTTCCCTATTGATCGTCGCGTATACGACCAAACTCACCCTTTAAGTAATAAAGTAGTTTCAGAAAATTGGCAAGAAAAATCAAAATAATCTCAAAGACTATAAAATTGGGTACTTTTTAAAAAAGTGCGAAATATGGATTATAAATCGCGTTTTTTGCTTAATCAGAAATGTCGATAAAATGTGGATTTTTGGTTTGCACTTCAAGCCCCCCGCTAGGGGCGAGCGCCCTCGCATTGGTATTCCGGGAGTTAAAAACACTGACTTGACTCAGCTTTTTGCTTTTAGTGCCAAAGCACCTGGACATAGCAAAAACTCCCGGAATTCCGGGATACCCGCAAAGCGGGATAAATTTATGTGTCAAGTCTTCGGGTTTTTAATCCCTATTGATCGTTGCGTAGACGATCAAAATTACACTTTAAGTGATAAAGTAATTTCAGAAGATTGGCAAGAAAAATCAAGAATTTTCTATTCTATTATGCCGTAAAACACCGCTCTTTGAAGGGGTGTGGGGAGCTGATCTGAATTTGACTTAAGGATGTTTTATTGTTTGATATATTAGCAAATAACGTTGATCGTTGCTCTTTTTCCTAATCAGAAATCAACCACAAGATTGCTTTTTGTTTTTTCGGCTGGAGTTCTCTAAAATTTTTCAAAAGGGTGTGTTCTTTTTCGCTATAGGTTTCTTGATTGTGGTGTAAGAGGGTTTCTTTTGTTGAAAGATCTTCTTTTGTGGCAATGTCTGCATAAAAAAAGTTCATAGGAACTTCTAGTTTTTGAGCGATTTCTAGTAAACATTTGGCACTTACACGGTTTAAGCCTTTTTCGTATTTTTGGATTTGTTGGAAACTGACACCTAAATAGTTTCCTAATTCTTTTTGGGAAAGTCCCATGGAAATGCGTCTATGACGGATTCTTTTGCCTATCAAAATGTCGATAAAATGTGGATTTTTAGTTGGCACTTCAAGCCCCCCTCCGGTTGCGAGCGCCCTCGCATTGGTATTCCGGGAGTCTGAAAGTACTGAGCTCTAGTCAGCTTTTTGCTTTTAGTGTTGAGAACACCTGGACATAGCAAAATCTCCCGGAATCCCGGGACACCCACAAAAGTGGGTTCATTTTACGCTAGAGCTTAGGGCTTTCAGTTCCCTCTTGGTCGTTGCGTAGACGATCAAAATTACACTTTAAGTGATAAAGTAATTTCAGAAGATTGGCAAGAAAAATCAATGTGCTATAAAACGGCGTTATTTGGAGGGGGGATGATATCAAGTATATCAATTTCCACATTTAGGTGTTTTTTAGAGTGTGTGGTGAATATTTTTGGCTGGGCTTATCTGTTCTGGTCTGATGAAACAGTCTCGTTTGAGGGGGACGTCTGAAGACTGTAAGGGGTACTAGGCAAAAAGCTGGGTTCGTTTATAGACTGTTGTTTATAGAGCGGTGTGGGGTGGTGAACCTTTCGTCGGTTTCGTTCTGTAAAGATGTAAAAGCGTAAAAACGTATATCCGTAAAAGTGAAGTGGGGGATTTGTGGATTATATATTGTGCGTGTTTTTGGTCACTTTGGGCTTTTGGGGGCGTGGAATGTGGTGCGAGGATTGGGGGGAAGTGTTTTCGTGAATGGAGGGAGACGTTTAGAGGAAGAGGGGTGTTCAGTTGTTAAGTGTGTGATGGGAGAGAAAAAGGGGGAATGGAGGATGAAGAGAGTGCGCATGGATAGGGGGAGAGTGTGGGTAAGGCGGGTGTTGCAAAGAGATGCGTGAAGGATGGCGGCTTTAAGAAGATAGGGTTTGATTTGTTGAGCCTGATGACGTGCTGTCGTTTGAGAAGTGGTTGGGTGTAAGCTTTATTTTGTGGGGAAAGCTGCTTTTTGTTGTGGGATTGTAGACTAGTGCTGGTTGGGAATTTGCATTCTTTGAGACGTGGGGTGGAAGTCAATATAATAATATAGCAGATTTTGATCTCATAATTTTTACATTCTTTCTTTTTTAAAGCAAATAAGAAAGAAAAATTAATATATTACTTGATATTGGTCTAAATGCTTATATCAAGAAGAGTATTTCTTTAAAAGTTTTCACTTAACTTATTAAGCGATTTGTTAGAGTAAACAACTCTTTTGAAGTTCATATCACCAATTGTAGCGAAGGAAGTGTAACTTTAAGTGTAGAAAAGTTTAATATCGGATGGTTGATATGAATTTGTTTTTAAAAAAGAGTCCATTAGCTCTTTTTTGCTCTCTCTTTATTTCCAAAGTTGGTGATTATGCTTATGAAGTTGTTTTTATTTTACTGGTCTTAGAATTAACAGATAACACCTTTTTTACAGGTCTTGTGTATTTTTTTCGATTTATCCCTTTTCTCTTTTTGGGCCCTATAGGAGGTTGGTTAGCGGATAATTTTTCTTTGAAGAAAAATATGATCTTAAGTGAAGTTGTGAGATTATTAGCTTCATTGTTTGTTTTTATAACTTATATAACAGGTACGGCACATATCATTGTTCTTATTTTTGCAGCAATATGTACAACGATAGGAAGAAGTATTTTCCAACCAAGTTTTCAAGCTGCTATTCCCAGAATGTTTTCAATAAAAGATCTTACAAAGGCCAATAGCATTGCTCAAATTATCATGGAAACGGCAGCCGTCATTGGCCCTTTGGTTTGTTCTATACTGCTTTTTTTTGCAAATAAATCGGCAGTACTCATTTTTGATTTTTTTACCTATTTTATATCTATTATCGTGTTATTTAATCTCATGAATTTAAATTCAAGCGAGAATAAATCATTCAATTTTATAAAAATTTATCGAGAAACAGCTTCATATCTTAAATATATTTCTACAGAAAATAATAATTTATTTATTACGCTCGTTGGATCGTCGTTTGCTATTCTCTTTACGGGTGCTATTTTAAGATTTTTAATTCCAGCTTTTGTTCTTTTTGTGGGGGGAGAGGAAAGCCTTGTGAGTTATATTTTTTCTCTCATGGCTGTTGGAACTATTGTTGGTGGTTTGTTCTATAGTAAAATTATATTAAATATTACATCGTTGAAGCTCATGATATTTTGGCTTCTTTATGGGGTTATTCTGTTTGTTATGCCCTTAGCTGCAGAAATTTATTTAAAATTCCTTCTCGTGTTAGCATTTGTTCTAGGATTTATTGGTGCCTTTGTGGATATTGGTTTAGTCTCAGCTATTCAATTATATTCTCGTCGTGAAGATTTTGGTAAGAGCTTTGGAACCTTTTCAACTTTAGCAAACTCTGCGGAAGCAATGTCTGGCTTTATTGCTGGACTTTTGGCTCTCGTGGGATTGTTAAGCTCTTTTTTAGCGATGTCCGCATTAATTATTTCCACGGGAATTATTGGCGTTGTAAAAATTAAGAAAAATAAAGAGTTAACACCTCTTAACACGACAGTCGATGACGACCATTGATATATTTTATATCTCCATGCCGTTTCTTTTTTCTAAAGACGGTTCGCTCATTATCTTATTCATGAGGTAAAAACACCGCTCTTTGAAGGGGGGTGATCTGAAACGAATGAGTGGTCAGTGGTGGAAATTTGCTAGGCAAGCATTTGAATTCTTTACAGACCGTTGTTTATAGAGTGGTACGGGGTGGATGAAGCTTTCCTTGGCTTTGTTCTGTAATGATGTAAAAGCGTAGAAATGTGAATCTGTAAAAGTGAAGTGGGGGATTTGTGGTTTATATATTGTGCGTGTTTTTGGTCATGATATGGAGGGGTGAGAAGGATTGGGGGAAGTGTCTTCGTGAATGGAGGGGAAATGAAGGGTGCTGTGCGTTGGTTGGAGAAGAGAGTGTGATTTGAGGGGGATGAAAGAAAGTGAGTGTGGGTAGTGTTAGGATGGTGTGTCTAAGAGGTGGTGGTGCGAACGGATGAAGGATAGCGTGAGGGGGCATCTTCCCCTTGAGATGGAGAAAGAATGAAAAGAGGTGGAGATAAGCTTGCTTGTGGAATTTAAGTTGTGAAGTGTTTTGTTTTTATCAAATTGTTGCGTGGTGTTTTGGAAATTTCATTCGTTGCTTTGAGGTAGAGCTTCACAATTGTCTCAAAAAACACATAAAACAACTAATGATGAGCGTAAATGAAAAACCAAAAAAGAAACAACATCGGTAAAAATTGGTAGATAGTGGGGGAAAGTCGGGATCTAAATGGCTCGTAAAAGCCTAGATATTCAAACAATAATTATTCTTCGATCAAGTTATAATTTCAATGATATGGGGATAAAAATATCATTTTTATTGCTTGGAAAGTCATCCAAAGTCTGTACTTCTTTACTGATAAATTTGTCTTAAATAATATGTAATGCAACACACCATGAAAGTAAGTATACATATACTATATGTATACTACATGCTTTACATGTGTTTTTTCGTACTTTTAACATATATATTTTGTGTCTTAAACATAAGCTTTGAGTACTATGAGAGATGGTGGTCGTTTTTTTAACAAGCGAGAAAGTGATTAACTAATGCTTGATAGTAAAGCAGTATGTTGTTAAGGCTATTCTTTGAAAGGAGGCTCTTATTTCTGGTGTAGGAGCTTCTCAGAAGAGAATGCAATTAATAGGGGAGTTAAGATGTCAAAATATTTATTTCCGTTACCGCTTGTATTGGTGGCTGGTTGTGCATCTATCAGTAATTATTCATCAAGTTATGTCAGTCCAAATATTACGAAAGATGATGTAAAATTAATTGCTAACGATTTTGTTCGTAATCTTAAAAAACCTTTACCGCCCGCTACAACAACACTTATTGTGAAAAAAAATAAAACAGAAGACAACTTTACTCCTGTATTTATTGATCTCTTGCGACGGAATGGATATAACGTGATCTATACAGATCAACCAAACAAACAGCAAAATGGTGTAATCTTGACTTATCAAATAACGCCAATAAAGACAGGTATCATGTCTATGGTTTCTTATGATGAGGTTGGAGTAACGCGTTATTATATCCGCACTTATAATCGATGAAACCCCTTTACCGGTTTGTCTCAAAAAAAGTAGATAATGAAGAAATGTGTTTCAGGGGAAGTGTTGGGATTGAATTAATCAATAAAAATTTGCAGATATGAAAATTGCATATTCAGATGACAGTTATTCGTCGTCTCGTTTACAATTTCAGTGTTGTAACGAAGAAAGATGTCGTTTTATCTGTTTACAATCCTTCATGTTCTGTCTCAGTTATATAGCGCTTTTATCGTTTCTGTCTTATAGAAAATTACTTTCTGTTCTACGGCTCTATATGCCAATCTAATAGTGAGATCTAAACAATCAAATTCATATGAACTCTTTACAGAAATCTGTTGTTTGAGATTGTTGGAAAGGTGTTTTGTTTTTATCAAATTGTCGCGTGGTGGTTTGGGAGTTTCCTTTGGCTGCGTTCTGTAAAGATGTAAAAGCGTAAAAATGTGAATCTGTAAAATGAAGGGGAGGATTTGTGCTTTGTGAGAGCTTTTATCATGGCATGGAATGTGGTGCGAGGATTGGGGGAAGTGTCTTCGTGAATGGAGGAGAAAGTTGGGATGAAGAGTGTTGTTGAAGTGCGTTTTCTGGAGAAGAGTGTGTGGGGAATGGCTGTGAACAGATTGCAGAGCTGATGTGTAAAGAGATGTGAAGAGAGAAAAATTGTGGTTGGCGTTTATATTCTATGCGGAGCTTAACAATTATAGTTGCATCTATATTTGTATGGGGGACATTCGTGAAGTGGGTGTGAGAAGCATTGAGAGGTGTTTTTTTTTAATAAGTGGGTGAATGAGCAATACAATGAAAGCCTATTTAGAGGGGAAATCCTATTTAGAGGGGAAGCCCATTTAGAGGGATGCCTATTTAGGAAAAATCCTATTTTAGCTCTTGTTGTTTTAGACATTGTGTTTTGTATGAGGGGCATTTTGCAGGAAAGGTGTTTTGAGGGATGTGGCTCCCTTAAAGAAAAATACAAAAATATCAAAAGAAAAATATAAAAACTTGACAAGGTAAATGTAAAAAGGTATCATAATGATACAATCGGAATTGTGCGTTTAAATCAGATGAGATCTTTTGATAAGATTCTGTGAGAGGGGTGGGGATGTTTTTCCGAGGTTTTGGTGTTTTTATCCTATTTTGAAGTTTGTTATCCTATGATGTCGTAAACCGTTTTTTGAGATGTGGTGATATCAGGCGGGCAAGGCTTTAGGCAGAGGGGAATATTGGCAAAGGATGTCGATTGATGCGCTTTTGCCTAATCAGAAATTAACCACAAGATTGCTTTTTGTTTTTTCGCTTCGAGCTCTCTAAAGTTTTTCAAAAGTGCGTGTTCTTTTTCGCTGTATGTGTCTTGATCGTGGTGTAAGGCATGTTCTTTTGTGGGAATATCTGCTTTTATCGCAATATCGGCATAAAAAAAGGTAATGGGAACTTTTAAGATATTGGCAATTTCTTGTAAACGTCCTGCGCTTACACGATTGAAGCCTTTTTCATATTTTTGGATTTGTTGGAAACTGACACCTAAATGGCTTCCTAATTCCTTTTGAGAAAGTCCCATTGAAATGCGTCTGTGACGGATTCTTTTACCTATTGAAATGTCATTAAAATGTGAATTTTTAGTTTGCACTTCAAGCTCCCCTCCGGTTGCGAGCGCCCTCGCATGAGTATTCCGGGAGTTTGAAAGCACTGAGCTCAGCCAGCCTTTTGCTTTTAGTGCTGACAAGCACTTGGACATAGCAAAAGCTCCCGGAATTCCGGGATACCCGCAAAGCGGGATAAATTTATGTACTGAGCGTTCGGGCTTTCAAATCCCTATTTGACCGTTGCGTGGACGATCAAAAACACAGATCAATTCATAAGGCAATTTCAGAAGATTGGCAAGAAAAATCAAAATAATTTCAAAGACTATAAGATTGGGTACTTTTTAAAAAAGTGCGAAATCTGGATTTTTAGTTTGCACTTCAAGCTCCCCTCCAGTTGCGAGCGCCCTCGCATGAGTATTCCGGGAGGTTGAAAGCACTGAACTCAAATCAGCTTTTTGCTTTTAGTGCTGACAAGCACTCGGACATAGTAAAAACTCCCGGAACTCCGGGATACCCACAAAGTGGGGTAAATTAACGTTTGAGTTTTCGGGCTTCAACTCCCTATTGATCGCTGCGTAGACGATTAAGGCACCTTTTGAGTGATAAAGTAATTTCAAGGGATTGGCAAGAACAATTAAAAGATTTGGAAAATGAGAGCATTTTTTTGTATCTTAAAAATTATCTCATTATATTCTTATGCCTTATGCCTTATGCCTTATGCCTTATGCCTTATGCCTTATGCTGTAAAATATTGTCATTTGAGGTAGGGTGAGATGGGGCATTAGAGGCAAGGATATGCCGTCGAGGGACCTTCAAGCATATCAATAATTCGGGTATATCAATAAGGTGCTTTTTGTGAGAGTGTCTGGATATTGGAGGGTAGGGGTTATCTGTTCGTGTCTGGTGAAACAGTATTCTTTGAGGGGTGGTGAGAGGTGGTTGCCCAAATGCAATATACGCGATAAAAGTGGGATTGTTAACAGACTCTTGTTTATTGAGTGGTGGGTTAGTTTGGAAATTTCGTTTGGCTGCTTTCTGTAAAGATAGAAGAGCGTAAAAACGTGAATCTGTAAAAGTGAAGTGAAGAATTTATGCATTGTATGCTTTTGTCTTGACATGGAATGGGGGGAAAGGACTGGGGAACAAGTCTGCAAATGAAGTCGAAAGCTAGGATGCAGAATGTGAAAATTGGCACTGTGGGAGAAGCTTTTTGGTGTGTGTG
>NZ_JBHIQC010000013.1:16097-32366 GCF_042196385.1 Bartonella sp. AP150HLJHH
AGTCTGCAAATGAAGTCGAAAGCTAGGATGCAGAATGTGAAAATTGGCACTGTGGGAGAAGCTTTTTGGTGTGTGTGAAGCTTTGTCTTTTGGGTGGGGTCTTTGCTTCGAAGCGGAATTGATCGGTATTTGTAGGAGCTTTCGCTCTTTGTGTTGGAGAGGGATGGGTGTAAGAATATTCAGAAAAGGCTTGCTTGTTGAATCCATTTTTTGAGGGGTATGGTGTGCTGATCTGTCTGAGTGGTTGGTAGGAGGAAACTGCTACAAGATGTTGGATTCTTGACAACGCAGTGTAAGATGCTGGGGGAAAAGTTTCATTTGGTTGCTTTCTGTAAAGATGTAAAAGCGTAAAAACGTGAATACGTAAAAGTGAAGTGAAGGATTTATGCGTTGTATGCTTTTGTCTTGACATGGAATGTGGTCGGAGAACTAGGGGACGCATTTGTGAATGGAGTGGGGAAAGCTGGGATGAAGAGGGGTATAAATCGCGTTGACTGGAGAAAAGTGTGTGAGGGAATATTTTAGGGCAGGGCTTATCTGTCTTGTCTGATAAAATTGCCTTCTTTGAAGTGTTGTGATCTGAAGCTTATATTTTAAGGATGTTGGATATATTGGCGAGGGATGTTGATGGGTGTGCTTTTGTCTAATCAGAAATCAACCACAAGATTGCTTTTTGTTTTTTCGCTTTGAGCTCTCTAAAGTTTTTCAAAAGTGCGTATTCTTTTTCGCTGTATGTGTCTTGATCGTGGTGTAAGGCATGTTCTTTTGTGGGAATATCTGCTGTTAAAAGGTCCGCATAAAAAAAGTTCATAGGAACCTCTAGTTTTTTAGCAATTTCGAGCAAACACCCCGCGCTTACACGATTAGATCCTTTTTCGTATTTCTGGATTTGTTGAAAACTGACACCTAAATAGCTTCCTAATTCCTTTTGAGAAAGTCCCATTGAAATTCTTCTATGACGGATCTTTTTACCTATTGAAATGTCGTTGAAATGTGAATTTTTAGTTTGCACTTCAAGCTCCCCTCCGGTTGCGAGCGCCCTCGCATTGGTATTCCGGGAGTAGTAAAGTACTGAGCTCTAGTCAGCATTTTTGCTTTTAGTGCTTATCACACCTGGACATAGCAAAAACTCCCGGAATCCCAGGACACCCACAAAGTGGGTTCATTCTTACGCTAGAGCTTAGGGCTTTACTATCCCTTATTGATCGTTGCGTGGACGATCAATATATCCTTTGAGTGATAAAGTAATTTCAAGGGATTGGCAAGAACAATTAAAAGATTTTCTAGTCTGTTATATTGTAAAATAGGGATGTTTGGGGGGGTGGTAATCTGATGTTAGTAGGGGAATTTACTGGGGAAGAGGTTGGATGATAGTTTAAAACCGGTGCGGGGTGGAAGCTTTATTCAGCAGAGGAAAATTTGCTTTTTGAAGTCGAATTGTAGATCAGAGCTTATCTGGCGTGTTTGATGAAACACCATTCTTTGAAGTGTGGGATAGCCATATGAAATAATCAGCAGGGAAATCTGATAGACGAGAAATCAGCTTGTTGACAGACCCGTGTTTACAGAACGGTGCGGGGTAGTAATTTGAGCGTTTCGTTTCGTTTTTTTCTGTAAAGATGGAAAAGCGTAAAAACGTGTATCTGTAAAATTATGCGGAGGATTTGGGCTTTATGTGGGCTCTTGTCTTTTAGGGTGTGGTCTCATTTTTTTTAATTGTTGAATGCTTGTTAAATTTTGTTGCTGATTTTCATGTCATTTTTTGTGTTTGAGGTTTTGGTTTCTCTTTAGTTGGAAGGAACATGATGATGGTAGATGAACATTGTCTTCCCTTACGTCGAAGAGGGCGGAAAAAAGGGGCTTTAAATAAAACAACAAAGCGATTTAATGAAGCTCTTTTGACAGCGGCGGAGCAGGCTGGATATCACTATGGTGAAGATGGGCTGGTGTCTTATCTTCAGTATCATGCGTTGAATAATCCCGTACCTTTTTTTTCGCTGCTGGCAAAAGTGTTGCCTCTTCAGGTTACGGGAGAAGCAGGGGGAGATGTTAAAACAGTTTCGCGTATCGAGATTGTACCAGTGAAGCCCAAAAATACTGAACCGGAGAAGCTTGATCCTTTGGTCACTGAGGCTTGAAGTTACGAGAAAATATTGGGTTGGGCATATGATGTTTAAGGGATATTGTCTTTGAACGGGAATGCTAGATGTTTGTCTGAAAGCTTATGATTGAAATTGCGGTGAGGGGCGTGTGCTTTAGGCGTGTGAGCTGTGAAGTTGTTGGGCTTTGGTGGGGGATGCATGAGGACGTGGACTGGAGGAGACTTCGGTGCATATGGTGTTTTTTGGGGGTACATGGCGTCTGGGGTGGTCTGTTTGAAGCGGCGAGGGCAAGATGCTTTTATGGCGATGCGTGAGGGGCGCGCTACCTGAAAGATGTTGGGGAGTGCTTGATGATATTTGCTGTTTTGGACATCTGGTGAAGATTTGGTTTTTTCTCGTTATTGAAGGTGTGGAGATATCAAAAACAGTTTCGCGTATTGAGATTGTACCAGTGAATGCAAAAAATAGTGAACCGGAGAAGCATGATACCTCGATAACTGAGGCTTGTGATATTGAAAAATGTTAGGCTGAGGTGGGTGATGTGGGGTGATGTCTTGCAAGGGGGCTGCTTTGGTGATTGCCTATCTTGAGGGGATTGAAGCGGAGGCTATCGTGTTTGTGGGCGCTCGTGATATTGGGAAGGGGCTTTGATGAATGATGCCGTAAGGGCCCGTGTGCTGGAGGGAATTTGGTGCAGGGTATTTGTGTGGTGGATATGGAACAGTGTTTTGATGGGTGAGGGGCATGAAACTTGAGAGAAGTGTTATGCTTGCCTGATGCATGTGTTTTGGTGGGGGTATCTTGGGGGATAAAGTGTGAGGATTGGTGATGCTTGAGAGGCATGATATTGGAGGATGTTGGGCTTTGGATATGCCTGAGAGCCATGTGCTGAGGCTATGATTTGGTTGGGGGATACCTTGCTTGTGGTTGGGGGATGACAGGCGCGGTGTTTGAGGGGGGGTGTTGGGGAAATAGGGACCTTTGGGGAGATAATGATCTTTGGGGGGATAAGGACGTTGGGGCGCATAGGTGGGGTCAAGGGGATCTCATGCAAAAAAGTGAAATTTATTGAATATTAGGATGAAGAAAAGATAAAGCGCTGCTTTTGAGAAGGGCGTTTTTCGTTCAATTGCTCTTTTCGTTCAATTGCTCTGGGATCATTAAACTTGGGATAAGCAAAAGGGTGCAGCGCAATTATTGCTAAAGTATGAAAATTTATAATGACAACGGTTCAGAAAATTTCTCAAAAAATTGAGCAGAAAACGGCTCAAGTGGCTCTTATTCCAAAGCTTATTCCTGTTTTTACTGGAAATGCCGATGTGCGAGCCGCTTGGGGAGGACGCGGTTCTGGAAAAACACGTTCTTTTGCTTTGATGTCGGCTGTGGTGGGATATCGCCATGGAATGGCTGGAGAACGCGGTATTATTCTTTGTGCACGGCAATTTCAAAATTCTCTTAATGAAAGTTCTTTGGAGGAAATTAAACGCGCTATCGAAGCTTATCCTTTTTTACAAGACTATTATGAAATCGGCGATAAATATATTAAATCAAAAGATGGACGGATTGTCTATGTGTTTGCTGGGCTTGATCGCAATATCGCAAGTATTAAATCAATGGGACGCGTTTTCCTTTGTTGGGTCGATGAAGCCGAGCCCGTGACAGAAACTGCTTGGCAAACACTTATTCCAACTTTGCGCGAAGAAGGAAAAGATTGGAATGCAGAATTATGGGTCACATGGAACCCATGCCATGAAAATGCAGCCGTGGAAAAACGTTTCCGAAATGTCGATAATCCTCATATCAAAGGGGTGGAAATCAATTGGCGTGATAATCCGCAATTTCCTGAAAAACTCAATCGTGATCGAATGGACGATTTGCAGCAAAGACCAGAGCAGTATAACCATATTTGGGAAGGCGAATATCTCCAAGCTGTCCAAGGGGCTTATTATCAGAAATGTCTGCTGGAAGCCGAAATGGAAGGGCGGATTACCACTGTTCCACGGGATCCTTTGATGCAGGTGAGAATCTTTTGGGATATCGGGGGAACAGGAGCAAAGGCCGATGCTACCGCATTGTGGGTGGCGCAATTTGTTGGACGTGAAATCCGAGTGCTCGATTATTATGAAGCCCAAGGACAACCTCTCTCAGAGCATGTGGGCTGGGTCTTTCAAAGGGGATATGAAAAGGCTCTTATGGTCTTGCCTCATGATGGCGCAACAAAAGATCGTGTCTATAATGTGAGTTTTGACAGTGCCCTTCAACAAGCCGGTTTTCAAACCAAAATAATTCCTAACCAAGGAACAGGCGCTGTGAAAATGCGTATCGAAGCCGTACGGCGGTTGTTTCCTGCACTATGGTTTAATCGTGAAACGACATGTGCGGGGAGAAAAGCGCTTGCTTGGTATCATGAAAAGCGCGACGAACAGCGCAATATCGGACTAGGGGCTGAACATGATTGGGCTAGCCATGGGGCCGATGCCTTTGGACTGATGTGTGTGGCTTATGAACAACCAAATGCTAGAGTGCGAAAAAAACCTTATCGCTCGTTTCACCATTCTCAAACTTCATGGATGGCTTTTTAATGAATATGTCTACAAATTCTTCTTTTGATCAAATCGAAACGCTTGAAAATCAAGCTCTCTTTAAAAAACTCGTGGGTTGGTATCAGGATGATATTGATCATGTCGAAAAATGGCGAAAAAATGCCCAGGAAGATTACGATTTTTATAATGGACGGCAATGGAATGAGCAAGACTTGGCTGTCTTGCACGAACAAAACAGACCCGTGATGACTTTTAACCGTATTGCGCCTTTAATTAATGCTGTGATCGGGGCTGAGCGCAATAATAAAAGACAAGTCCAATTTATTCCACGACAAGAAGGCGCAGCCTTTGCTAATCAGATTCTGACAGGAGCAGCCGAATGGTTTCGCGATGAAGCCGATGGCGAATACGAAGATTCCGATGCCTTTCAAGATGCAATTATTTGCGGTATGGGCTGGACAGATACACGCCTTGATTATGAACAAGATCCCCAAGGAAAACCAATCATTGCGCGGCTGGACCCTATGAAAATGGTGTGGGATGCAAGTGCTGTTAAGTCTAATCTCATTGATGCTCAACGCTTATGGTATATCGATGAAAAACCTCTTGCCGTAGCGCAGCAAATGTTTCCAAATGTTCATTGGAGTGATCTTCATGCGGATTGGGTGAAACATCAGAGCTTTTTACAGCCAACCAGCGATGGGATGACACAAAGTTATCAGTCCGAGAGGGGGTATCAAGGAGAAGAGGGGAGCGGCTATCAACGTCCTAAAATGGTGACATTGGCAGAATGTCGCTGGTTTGAACGCGAGGTGGTTTATAAAGTCCTTGAGCCTCAAAGTGGAAGGTTTGTCGATTATTCAGAGCAGGATTTCCAAAATTTAAGCAAAACCTTTCCTCATGTTCAAGCAACAAGGTTGAACAGAAAAATTGTCAAACGGGCATTTTTAGGTAGAAAGCTGCTTGAAGCGCCTGATAAGCCCTTGGTTCCACCCAATCAATTGGGATGGGAGTGTATTACCGGTACTTTTGATAAGTTAAGTCGGCAATTTTACGGAATTGTGCGCCCTACAAAAGATCCGCAACGGTGGGCAAACAAATATTTTAGTCAAGTAATGCACTTGCTCAATAGCCAATCAAAAGGCGGCATTATGGCAGAACGCGATGCTTTTGATGATGATCGACAAGCCGTCGAGAGTTGGGCTAGAGCTGATAGTATTACTTGGTTGAAAAGTGGGGCTGTGTCTGGCGGAAGAATCCAACCTAAACCCGTGGCGCAATTTCCGCAAGGGTTTTTCCAATTGTTTAATGAAGCAAAGAGTGCTCTCGAACAGGTGACGGGGTTGTCTTCTGAATTTATTGGGACGCGAGCTGTCAATCAGCCTGGCATTCTTGAACAACAACGGCGACAATCGTCACTTAATCTTTTGGCTTCCTTTTTTGATGGGTTGCGTCGATATCGGCAACGACAGGGAAAAATTATTCTCTATCTTATTCAAAATTATCTCTCCGATGGGCGGTTGGTGCGTATTGCTGGTGATGAAAATGCCCAGTATGTGCCGCTGACACGCGAAATGGTGACAAGCTTGGAATATGATATTGTCGTGGATGATGCGCCAACAAGTCTTAATGAAAAAGAGCGTACTTTTGCATTAATCATGCAATTGCTTCCTTTGATGCAAAATTTTGCAACGCCAGAGATTATGCTCGATCTCTTACGCTATTCGCCTTTACCCGCTTCACTTATTCATAAAATTGCGATAAAGGCGCAAAACTCTTTTCAAGAAGAGCAAAATGCTTCAGCGCAGATGGGGGGTAATGTGGGAACAGAGCAGATAATGCAGATGTTGCAGACAGTAAAGGCTCAACAATAGGACGCTTTGTCATGCGCGACTTCTGATAAATGCCATATATCATAAATTGCTTATCGATTTTCGTAGTGCATGGGCTCCCTTTTCTTAAAAGACCTGTTTTATAGGGCAGGATTGTTGGGAAAAGCAAGGTGGAGAGGGAGTTTTGCCGTCATGTGGGGTGATGGTGGGGAATGGTGGGCGCAGAATGGGCTTATCGATTTTTGTAGTGCATGGGCTCCCTTTTCTTAAAAGAACTGTTTTGTAGGGCAGTGTTGTTGGGGGAACGCAAGGTAGAGAGGGAGGCTTGCCGTCATGTGGGGTGATGGTGGGGAATGGTGGGCGCAGAATGAGCTTATCGATTTTCGTAGTGCATGGGCTCCCTTTTCTTAAAAGAACTGTTTTGTAGGGCAGTGTTGTTGGGAAAAGTAGGGTGGAGAGGGGAGTTTTGCCGTCATGTGGGGTGGAGAGCATTGGGGGGAATGTTGGAGCCAAAAGATGGGTAAGCATTAAGGGGATAAATGCTTATGGAGCTGTTTTATCTGAAAAATTTTATTTTATTGTTTAAAAAAAGAGAAGGCTAATGTCATGGATCAAGAACACTTAACGCCGGCAGAACAAAACCAATTGAAACAAGATTTTCTGGTCTCAACACAAGAGGGAGAAAATGGTGAAATTGCAAGAGAAGAAAAAACTCTTGAAGATAATTTTCAAGGGCAAATGCTTCAACAACAGGACTCTTCGCAAAAGGCTGGAAAAAAGGTTCAAGGGGGAGAAAATGCTGCGCCAGATCCACAAAAAGACTTTATGGGCTATATGCAATGGTTGGGAAAAACACTCCAAAAACAAGGGCTTTTACATGAAAAACAACAGCCTTCTCTTGGTTTGGAAGCAGAACAGTTGCATGCATTTTTTCAGCAGTCTGTTGCTAGTGTTAAACAAAAGCATCATGATTTTGATCAAGCAGCTGATTTTATTTATGAAACGAGGGCTAAACAGTTGGCAGCTTGTGCTTCGCTCTATCCTGAGATGGCCGATCCCAAAAATATTGATGCGTTGATTGGTGATGAGTTGAAGCAGATCTTGCGCGATTGTGCGCAAAAAAATCAAAATCCGGCTGAAGTGATTTACTCTATTGCACAAAAAATTGGCTACACAAATGTTCCCAATAACATGGGTGAAAATTTACAGGAAAGACACAATTCTGCACGTACTCTTGCTGCTTATAACGGCTTGACTCCAAATGGGCCGATTTCTTTGGATATGCTTGATAAAATGTCAGAAGCAGAGTTTAGCGCTTGGGTTGCTGATCCTAAAAATAAAGCTGCTTTTAATCGTTTAATGGGGGGAAGAGAATTTTAAAAACAAGAATGTGAGGGGGGGCGGGAACGTTAAGAGGCTTTTAGCGTAGGAGAATGCGAGGGGATTTCTCAAAGCACGGATGTGGTGAGGAGAGCTCTTATAAGGAGGAGGCAGACGCTAACAGAAATTAGATAAAACTCACGAACAACCTATTCACCATCTGAAATGAAATGTGGTGTTTTGAGCGCCCGGCGCTTTGCCGGGTTTTTTTATGTCAAGAAAACTTTTAGAGGATAAAATGACCGTAACTTATATCGGACTTAATGACCCAATGGCAGTGCGCACATGGTCTAAATTACTAAACCAAGAAGTCTCAAAAGCACTTCCAATTGCACCGTTGATTGGAAATGATTCAAACAGTATCGTACAATTAAAAGATGAAACCACGAAAGCAAGTGGGGATGCTATTAGCTTTAATTTGCGTGTGCAGTTGCTAGGCGATGGGGTGAGCGAAGGGCAGACATTGGAAGGCAATGAAGAAGCTTTACAGTTTCTCAATGATCGCTTGGCAATTAATGAACTCGTTCATGCTGTGCGTGTCAAAAATGAGGGAACGATTGATCAACAACGAATTCTCCATGATTTGCGCACCGAGGCAAAAAATGGTTTGGTTGATTGGTATGCAGATCGTCTGAGTATGATGTTCTTCATTCAAGTTTGCGGGTATACCGCAAAAACAATTAACTTTGAAGGACGCACGATTACCCTTAAACCAGTTCATTATGGGTTTAATGCGCCAACGGCACCAACCAATAAACGTGTGGTACGTCCTAATGATAAAGCAAAAGATGAGGACTTAAAAGAAGACGATGTTTTTGATCTCAGCTTGATTGATAAAGCAGTTGAACGGGCTAAATTGGCAAATCCTAAAATTAGACCTGTGCGGATTGATGGCGAAAATGTCTATGTGCTTTATCTACATCCAACCCAAGTGACACAATTGCGAACCAATACTGATGCGGGGCAATGGCTCGACATTACTAAGGCAATCTATAGTGGAAGTCGTATCAAAAATCCGCTCTATGATGGGTCTTTGGGCATGTATAATGGTGTGGTTTTACGCGAAGCTGAACATATTACCGAAGGGGTTGAATCTGGGATGGCAAATAAAGCTGTACCAAATGTGCGGCGGGCTGTTCTGCTTGGTGCGCAGAGTGCTGTGATTGCTTTTGGTAAAGATCGAGGAGCAACACGCTATAAATTGGTGGAAGAACTCTTCGACTATGAAAGAGAATTCGGGGTCGCGGCAAAAACCATTATTGGGATGAAAAAAACTTGCTTTACCTTGCCAGGAAGTACGCAAGGGGCTCAGGATTTTGGCACTATCGTCATCCCAACTTATGGAGCGCCCGCTTAAAGCGAATGTTTGCTCTCTTCCCCCAACAAGAGGGATCTGTTGGGGGAAAAATTTAAAATGCTTCCAGAAACAAGGACAGGCTTATGACCACTTTATCCACTGATCCCCAAAATCTAAACCTTACACATTCAGACCATTCTAAAACTTTTGCTTATATGGTCGCGCTTATTCAAGATGAAATTGACGATACAACAGCGGAATATTCCCTGCAAATTCAAGATTCAATTTTTACGGCTTTGCGTTTGTGTGAACGCGAACCCTTTTTCTTTAATGAAAAAAGAGAAAGGACGTTTAAAACACAAAGTGGTAAAACATGGTATGGGCAAGAAGAAGGGGTTTTTATTGAAGCAGAAAAGAGTTTGGAGGGCGTCTTTTTAGTAACAAAGAGTGCAACACCAACAAAGTTGTTCTTTAAGCCCTTGGAAGTGTTGCATCAACAATATGGTATGCATCCTGCGCTAGGAACGCCATTCTTTTATACCTACCTTGATCAAAAAATAGGACTCTTTCCAACACCAGAACATGTGGAAGCTGTACAGCTTTCTTATGCTCCTGTTCATTTTGCCGATGAACAGCTGAAAGAGGATGATAACCCTTGGTTGATTTATGCTTTTGATCTTATTAAAGCACGTGCAAAATATGAACTTTATAAAAATATTCTTAAAGATCCTGAATATGCCGCCGTTTCTTTCAGAGATTTTCAAGAACAGCTTCAAGCTTTGCGCATTGAAACATCGCGCCGAAAAGGTTCTTCAAAGATTCGCCCAATGCGTTTTTAAAAAGTTCATTTCAAATCGTTTATGGCTGGCGTTGAAGGTTGGTTTGTCATTGGTGGCTGGTTTGTCACTTATGGCTGGATACACGCGTTGGGTGTTGATGGTGAAGGGCTGGTGGATGGCGTTGGGGTGGCCATTATTGATGGTATCGTTTTTTTTGGTGCGTTAAACAACTTTAGGTTGTTTATTTTGTTGAATTTTATGCCTTTAGAGTTTTAAGGGCTTTTGTGGTTTTTTATCCATAAGCCTTGGTGTTTTGAATGGCATTGAGCTTTTCAAAGGTTTTATGGGGGGCTTTTGATGGCTCTTTCCCCCGTCATTGTGGGGGGTGATTTGCGGGCAGTTGATTTTGGTTTGGCGCTGGTGGATGGCGTTGGGGTGGCCATTATTTATGGTATCGTTTTTTTTGGTGCGTTAAACAACTTTAGGTTGTTTATTTTGTTGAATTTTATGCCTTTAGAGTTTTAAGGGCTTTTGTGGTTTTTTATCAATAAGCCTTGGTGTTTTGAATGGCACTGGGCTCTTCAAAGATTTTATGGGGGTCTTGATGGCTTTTTTCCCAATCGCTGATTATCGACCCGATGTGGCGGATATCAATGGAATTTTTACCGATGAACTTGTTAATGTGCTCCCGGCTGATGGCTCCTATATCCCTATGCCAAGTTTTGAACCTTTATCAGAGCCTTGTCCGGAGCCAATCTTAGGCGCTCTTGCGGTTAAAACAAAAAATGGGGTTTCTATTATTGTCGGGACAAGAGAAAAAATCTTCTTGCTTGATAATACAACAATGAACTGGAAAGATATTAGCCAAAAAGGAAAACCTTATCTGGCTAATGTTGATGCTCCGTGGTCTTTTGCTTTGTTTGGTGATTTGATCATTGCGGTGAATGCCAATGATAAACCACAAGTGATTGATATTAACCATGATAAAACATTTAGAAATTTAGGAGGAAATCCACCACAGGCAGGGATTGTTCGTGTCTGGGGAGATTTCGTTTGTTTGATGAAATTAACCGAGTATCCAAGAAGGGTTCATTGGTCTGGATTAAATGATGCTGAATTTTGGACCGTGGGGAAAAAAAGTTGTGATTATCAAGATTTTCCTGATGGCGGATTCGTCCAAGGGGCAACGGAGACAACAAATCCAATTATCTTTATGCGTTCTGCAATCTATGCCGGTTCTTTTATCCCTGGCTCTAAGATTATTTTTAGTTTCCAAAAAATCCACGATAAACGAGGCGCAAAAAATGCTGAATCAATTGTTTGTAGAGGCGATTTAGCATTCTTTGCCGATGAGGGCGGGTTTTATCAAATAACAAATGAGGGACAGATTATACCCATTGGGTTCGAAAAAGTCGATCGAACGATGACCGCAAAATCAAGGAAGGATAATTTGTACACTCTATCTGCTGCTATCGATGGGGTGTATAATCGTGTTTATTGGATGGTTGATTCTGATGAGAATCTTCATAAACGTATCTTGCTCATTTATGATTGGGGATTGCAAAAATGGACAAAAGCTCTCGTCGATATCAAAATGATATTGCCTATTTTCTTAGCCGGAACAACCCTAGAAGGTCTTGATTTTGTGACTAAGAATATTGATGACTTGTCCTTTTCTCTTGATAGTAAAGCTTGGAAAAATGAATCGCCTATTCTGGGGGCATTTGATCAACAGGGGAGACTGGGTTCGTTTTCTGGGTGTCCTATGGCTTGTGTCGTGACATCACAAGAAATGGGGCAGACAAATGGCAGGATAACACGGGTGAAAAATATTATGCCTCAAGTCAATAGTGGAAAGTTTTATTTGTCTGTGGGAATGCGCTTTCGACAATCTCTTGAAGAGGAAACTGTTTGGTTGCCAGAAAAACAGCCCTCTTATAATACTGGGCAAATTCATTGTCGTGCAAGGGCACGGTTTTATCGCTTTAAATTGCGTATTCCTGAAGGGGTGAATTGGACTCATGTCACTGGATTTGATGTGGAATTGACGCGGGCAGGCATGCGATAGGCATGCCCTTTTGTAATACCATGCGATAGGCTCAAACCTCTATTATTAAAGAACAAATGCCCCATAGACTTCCCAAGCCTTTATAAACAAAGGCACAATGCGATAAGCTGTGTCTTTATAATATGAAGAACAAGGTGGTGCGTTATGTTTCATGCTTTTCTGCGATAAAGGAAAATAGGCTGCACCATGGTTTATTTTTATAAAGAAAAAAGTTCCCTCTTTGTTGTGACAAAAGGATAATGGGGCTTTTTTTCTTTTATTGTGCGGGGGCATGGAATGCGTGAAATGCGTAGGGGGATGTTATTTGAGGGGAGATGAGTGACAAAGCTAAAAGAGCTAAAATTATGATACAAGAGAGTCAAGATTTATATTCTGCTTATCTGACAGAGCAGTGGCCATGGGAAAAAATAGCTCCCTATCAAGAGGCTCTTAATGCTGCATTGAAAAAATATGTTCAGCGCTTTCCGGATGATGTTTGTCTGGAAAAAATTGCTGAAGAAATCGCTACAGGACAAGCACAATTGTGGCTGGTCTTAAAAAATAAAATCCAATTTAGTGCTTTTGCAATTACCAAAGTTGAAATAACCCATACGGGAAAAAAATGCGTCGTTCTCTCTGATCTTGCTGGAGAGGGAGGGCTGAAATTGGTCAAGTTGATTGATGAAGTCGAAAAATGGGCGCGAACAATCAATGCTGAAGAAATGCACATGTTTGGAAGAACTGGATGGGCGAAAAAGCTCGCTCATCACGGATATTCTCGTAATCTTATTCAATATAGAAAGGTTCTGAACCCATGAGTAGAAAAACCACACCTCAAGTGCAAACAACAACACAAACAAATGCTCCACCTGCTTGGGCGGCTGATATTCTTAAACAAGCCAGTGCTGATGCACTTGGACTTTATAATAAAGGAATTGGCGGAAACGTTTATCAGGGAGACAGAGTCGCTGGTCTTAGCAATATGACAAAAAATGCGCTGACCGGTTTACAACAAGCAGCAGGGCTTTATAACAATCCAACGGTAACGCAATGGTTGAATGCCCCAACCAACAGCGCTACAAATCTTTCCGGTATGGCTAAGGGAAGCTGGATTGGAAGCAATAGCAAATTTAATACTGCATTGCAAAATGCTCTGAATAAAACATCCGATGCAATTAATCAATCGATGTCGGGAGCAGGACGTTATGGTTCTGGGGCTCATACTGGTGTGCTGGCCGATGAGTTAGGCGCCTTGGCAACAAATGCTGCAGCACAGCAATATAATCAAGATATTAACAATATGATGAATGCCAACCAGATGATTGATCGCTCTCAGAATGATCAAGTTAATGCGGCAAATAGCTATTATCAAGGACAGAGTAACGTGCAAAGCAATGCTTTGAAAGGGGGTATGATTCAAGATATAAACCGCCAAAATGTCTTAGATGCTGAACGCCAAAAATGGTCAGAAAAAGATAATCAAGATTGGAACCGATTGCAAAGTTTGTTACAGGTAGGAACACAGGCTGCTGGAAATTACGGAACGACTTCAGGAAAATCCACGACAATGCCTTCTGTGACAAAAGATCCATTGCGTGATGCGCAGCAAGTACTTGGATTGGTCGGAGGAATTTTAGGGCTTTGTGATGTGAGAGCAAAAGAAAATATTATCCCTGTGGGGCAGAAAAAGGGATATCCACTTTATACCTTTAATTATAAGGGAAATCCACAACGTTATCAGGGCGTTATGGCGCAAGACGTGTTGCGTGTGAACCCTGAAGCTGTTTATGTCAATGCGAAAACAAAGTTATTGCATGTTGATTATGACAAAATAGGCCTGAAAATGGAAAAAATGAAAATGGAGAAAATACCGGCATCTAAAAATAAAATTGCGGCTTTCTTTTCTTCATTTTTTGCTCGTTTTCCCTTTTTGAAAAAAGAGTATCTTCTATGAGTTCGATTTATGATTGGTCAATTGTTGCATCAGAAAATGCTTATGCCGATGAGAGTATAAACTGGGCAGAAGGGCAACCTCCAAGCACAGTCAATGATAGTGCTCGCGCTATGATGCAACGCATCAAAGAATATTTGTTGGATAATGGGGGCGGGATTGAAACACAGTTTACTGTTGATGTGGAAAACGAGAGAACGTCACTTCGTTTGGCAACAAAGTCTTTTTTTGAGACTTATATGGATGGCATTGTTGTGCGCTTTAAAGCACAAGGCGTCAACAGAGGAATAACAAATATTTCTTTAAATCAATTGCCGCCAAGACCAACTTATATGGCAACGCCAGAGGGTATTATGCCTTTAAAGGGCGGGGAAATTCAAAAAGGGGGGCTTTATGAAGTCGTCTATACGCGTGATATTGCCGGAAAAAATGCTGATGGCTGGTTTTTAACCAATCCTACTATAAAACTTCCTGAAATTCCGCCCTTTCCTCCTTTGCCTGAAACTTTTTCTTCTGGATTTATCGGGACTTTTGCTACAGAAAAAATACCCTCTGGATGGTTACTGTGTGATGGTAAAGAATATTCGCGAAGGAACTATGCTAATCTCTTTGCTGTTCTGGGAGAAACATGGGGAAAAGGAGACGGGAGAACAACATTCAATGTTCCCGATTTGCGTGGAATGTTTTTACGGGGGCTCGATAGTGGAAAAGAAATTGATAAAGGACGTCGCTTGGGAAGCCGACAAGAAGAGTCTTTTCAATCCCATACCCATGAGGGAAAAACAGATTCGACAGGGAAACACCAGCATAGTTATCCAAAGGTTCAACAAAAGATTATAGAGTTAGATAACAGGGCTTATCCAATAAACGTAGCTGTATTGTATGGATCAAATTGTTTGACAGATTCTGCGGGAGAGCATGAACATAAGGTCTTGTTGCAAAAAACAGGGGGTGATGAAACACGCCCCGTCAATATGGCGGTGGTTTATGCTGTCAAAGCCTGAGAATGAAAGCTGTAGGAGAGAAAGATAAAAATGCTAAAATGTTTGTTATGAAAAAAAGTCTTATTGAATATATTGTGTAGAAAGTTTTGATGCGCTTTAGAAAAAACTTAACTCTCTTTATTTTTTGTGCTGCCTTTGTTGGATGTCTAAAGGTAAGTTTGCCTATTGTTCTTTAGAGGATCAAGACAGTGATTATTGAAGGTAGGGGGAGAACAAAAAACCTTTCTTTATTCATGGCGCTTTTTGCTGAGGAATAAAGACTTTATCCCAAATGCCTCTCTCTTGTGGTGTCGTGATACAGTATTTCAAGTGCTGGGTTTAAACCGCTGCTGTGCGATGACAAAAAACCCATGGGTAAATTTTATCCTATTATAGCGTAAAGTACCGTCATTAAAACACTATTATTGAAGGTGGTGATATCAGTAAGATAGCTTAAAGTATTTAATACATTAGCAAATGTTCTGGGGAGGATTTGCTCGTAGAGTTTTCATGCAAGTGAACCATATAAGTGAGTAGCAGACGGAATCCTTTCAGAAGAGTTGGATTGTTTACAAACCGATGTAGGGCTAAAATCTTCGTCTTTTTAGGTGCGGAAAGAGGTCAACGGATATGTTTATTTAAAGCGAGAAAAAGCAAAATGGAGCGCTCCCTTTTTTGGCAAAGCGTGTAGGAAAAAAGCCACTCTTTGTTTTCAAAATGGGTGCACTGTTGGCAAGAGCAGCAGGTTGGCGATGCGTTGTAGTACATGGTGAGGCATTGAACCCTCTGAGATGGCATTTTGTGCTTATCAGGCAACTTCTTGAAACAGGATGAGAGTGATACGAGAAAATCTATAAGACAATAGTTTATCCCGTTGTGTTGTAAAATACCATTGTTTGAGATGTGGTTAAAATTTTATGCATGGGGTGTTTTTCATCTGTGCGTATTCCTAACGCAGCATTTTTTTGTAGAATAACTCTGGACAGGGGATACATTACAAGGATGCATTTGAAGGGGGAAGCCAAGTCAAATCTGTTAGATAAGAAGCCAGATTGTTTACAAACCATTGTTTATTGATTGCCATTATTTAAAGACCGGTGTGGGCTTTGTCCTTTTGGGAAAGGTTGATACAGCATGCAAGGTGACATGCATTTCTCTTTGGTTTTAGGTGGTAAAATCATCATTTTAGGTGGAAAACAGAGTATAATCTAAAAAAATACCTTGTAAAAATTTTCGATGAGGAATTTTTTTTCAAAAGCTTTTCATATGGTTGTCTGAGGTTGTCTGAGGTTGTCTGAGGTTGTCTGAGGTTGTCTGAGGTTGTCTGAGGTTGTCTGAGGTTGTCTGAGGTTGTC
>NZ_JBHIQC010000013.1:32466-40513 GCF_042196385.1 Bartonella sp. AP150HLJHH
TGAGAAATGCAAGAGCCGTACAACGAAAAAAGAGATGCAAATGCCTTAATACGCGTTTAGCTTATAAAAAAGGGGGATATAATGGCACTTTTTCCATTTTCTATTGCTGATATTGATGATCCGGAATGTATTCGTGTGGTTCTTTATGCTAGCGGAAGAATGGGACATGCTCCTTTAAACGCATTGTTGAAGAAAGCATATGAAGATATTACAAAAATTGCAAAGCGCATGGATGCTTTAGAAAAAAAATTAAATGCTCTAGATCTTACCAATGTCGAACAGAAAAAAAATGAGAAAGAAGAGAAGCAAGACAGTATTAATAGTGTTGTGAGTGGTGGAATAACGACACCAAACAGTTTTGTGAGCGCACCAGAAATTAAAACAGAATCATCGTCCGTTGGAGACATATTTTTTTCTCCAATATACGAGGCGCCAAAAATAGACTACAGCTCTTTTATTTCAAAATTTACAGCACATAAGCCGCTAGGAATATACAGTAGTGTTGCTCAAAACATCAGTGTTGAGCATTCTAGAGAGATTTCTTCTTTGTTAGAAAAGGAAAAATAGAAAAGAGTGATCATAACAATATGTATGGGTTGAAGCTATAGATGAGATAAACCTGATTTATATCTTCGGTGGGGATTGGAATTGCACTCTGTTTGAGATGTTAAAAAAGGGTAAAAATTGATAGAGAAGCGTTGTTGCAGGATAAGTTGATCATGCGTTGTTGGGGAGAGTAGGGCGCATATTGAAATCTAAGGGCAAGTTTTTAAAGCCTACAGAGAAAGGAGCCGTGTTCGAACAAAAACGCATGACAAAAGAAGTTTTAAAAAAGATAAAAAATCTTGCAATCATTTTAAAAAGCTTTTTGGATAGGGCGTTTGATGATTTTAAATCTATAAAAAATTGCCATTTTTACGCTTTTTAAAAAGAAAAAAAGTGCAGTTCATCGCAATTTTAATTTGTTAAAAATCCCATAAAAAGAAAATGTTAATTGCTAAAAGGACAAAAGCAGAAAAATGCCTATAAGAAAATCATGCGTATCGTTGTGTCTTTTCTTATAAAGAAGAGAAATGCTATACTGTTGGAGCAGGCTTGAAGGCTAACGTTTCACTTGTTTTCTTATCAGACAAGATTGTACAAGCGGTTGTTGATTTGTCTTGTCCTGTTTATGCTGTAAAGACTGTCCTTTCAGGTGTGATGATATAAGGCAAGCCTCTTTGTAAGAGCTTCCATGATACAAAAAGTGTTTTTTAAAGGGCATGGCAAATATTTAAGGCAGGCTTATTTGTTGAGCTTTAAGTTTAAGTCAATCACATGCGAGAAAGCCAAATGAACCCCGATGCAATCTGGGCTGTTGATAGATCAGATTGGGTGAAGAATCTTCATCTTTTGAAGTGGTGAATGTAAGTTAAGAAAAACCAGCTTTTACAAGCGTAAAAGAACGGGTCTTATTATAATTATGGACTTAAATTATGTGTGTTTTTTCATGGATTATATTGAGATAAAGCTACAAAGTATTTTGATTTATTTGATACGTTTTTATTTTAGAAAGTGTATTGTTATAAACAGCTCTCCTCAATACGAATGTATCATTATTTATACTCTTTTTGGATATTTTTATAAATATAATTAAAAAGCTTGCAATACTATACGTTTTGTGTATAAGTATTTATTATTGATTTCTTTTGTATTTTATTTAGTTATATCTCTATTCATAAGCCGCGCCTTTAAATGGTGCGGCTTTTTTTACTTTCTAATAACAGGGGCGCTATATATTTGTTATTGAGATGGCTTTGGATATTTTTCTCATTATTGTATTTTGTGATTTCATTTTGCAGTGAAATCTTTAAATTCTTGTGTGTTTTATCCCAATAGGGAAGATTCAAATAAAAATGCAGGCGTCTGGGTTTGGTTTCTTTGCTTTGGTTGGGGGGCGTTGAATAGTTAAAGAATCTTTGTGATTGTTTGACGGAGAATGATATGAGGTGAAGCATAAAATGGTGGCGCATTTGAAGGGCCATTATCATACATGCCAGCATGGTCAAAAATGCAAATGTGTCTTTAACAGTGTTTGTTGATCTCGATTAGAAAGTCCATTCTTTTTTGTTAGGAGTTTTACATCTATAATCTCTTATCTTGTTTTAGCGACTGCTTTTTGAGGGGGCGGTAATAGAAGGCGTATAAGATTTTATATATGAAGTGTTTGTGTGGTGAATAACGGTAAATCCATTGAGCACTCCCATCTTCACGCTTATGTAGAGGCAAGTCCGCACCATCATTGTATTTTCTAGCTCCCAATTTTGCTACGGTCTTTGACACTTAAGACGATTCATAAGAGGCATATGCCTTTCTTATACAGTTTTTAATCCACATGCTAGCTCCGCTTGTAACTTGTAAGCAACATGGTTTTGATTGTTTCAATAGAAAACAAACTTCGGATGAGAGAATCCTATGGTGTTCGGGTTTCTCATTCAACATGTAAAACAATAAATATTCTTTATAAATCAATATGACATGTCTTAACAAAGACGAATTGTTTATAGATCCGCATGGATAAAGAATCTTTGTCTTTTAAAGTGGTGAGAGAAAATCATCAGCCCTATTTTTTCATAAAGGGCATGAGAAAAGTGTTTCATAAGAATTTTATACGATAAGAATTATACGGTAAAAAAGAGAGTCTTTTGACATAAGAGTCTTGATCGTTTGCGGCTATAACCTGTATTGTGTACACAGATACTTCTATCATTTTTTGCTGTAAAAGCTTCTCTTGGGATATTAAAGGGTACAATCTTTATGGAAAAAAGAATCCGAGCAAGACAAAAGGCTTATTTCAAAAGATTATATCGCAAGATTGCTTTTGTTTGCATAATACTTTTTTGTATAGTGTTTTTGTGTTTTGTTGTTGCAAAGGTGGTTAGTTATTTTTCTTCTCATAAAAAAGTAACACAACAAGCACCCGTTGAATTGGTTATTCCTGTTTTTGATCTACGCGTATATTGCAAGGAAATTTCTGCTTCTGTTATGCCCGATATGAAAAGAGAGGTTTATCAGCATTGTCTTAATTTGGAAAGTGAGGCCTATTTTGCTATTCGTGAAATGTGGGATAAGCTTTCTGATAGTGCTAAAAAACAATGTTTGACGAGGGTCCGTCCTGGGGATGGAAATTATTTTCTCTTACGAGACTGTTTTCTGAATGAAAGAGAAAATAAAACAGGCAAAAGGCGCAATTACTTTTAAGTTTTTATATGGAAAGTTAAAAGGATGCGAATTTTGACAAAAAGATAAAAGCCTCTTAAATGACTATCTGCCTCATGACCAATAGCAGCTTGATTTATTTATCTTGTTATATCGCACTTCTTATTTAAGGTGTGGCGACATAAGGTATGGATGGCCTCCTTGAAATGTTTAAGGGGGCGTGGTGGAGTTTCAAGAGGGTTTGTTGCGCTTTTTTAAGGGAAATAACGAGTGTGGGAAATCCATTTCGTAATGGTTTTGGTGAATGGTATAATGGTAAAACCCTCATGAATGTATAAAATTTATAGAGCATGTTCATCTTTATGGTTTGAAAAAGAGTAAGCCAGTACTATCTCACATTTTGCTCGCTCCCAATGGTGCCTGTCGACAGCCCTTTAGCCTTAGAGACGGTTCATAAGAGGCACTTTTAGTCTTTTTATCATTTTTACTCCACGCAGGTTTTCCCACATGTAACATGCAAGAAAAAGAGATTGATTCAACAGCAAACAGATTGAGGATGAAAAATCCTACGATATTAATTTTCTTACTCAACACAAAAAATATGAATTACCATTACAAATCAATTCAGTGTATGAATTTTATAAGTATTTTCATTGTTGACAGACCAGTGTGATTTGAGAATCTTCCTTCTTTGAGGGTGTAAGTCAATAGACATGACAAAAATGAGTAAAAAACATTCCTTTTATAAACATTTACGGCTTCTTCATGCGTAAAGCGCTGTGCTGGGTTTAAAAATGTGCTTGTTTTATAATTCTAGTTTTCTTTATCAGAAAAGATAAGTAAGGAAATACGTTAGGCCATTCTTATTGATAGGCTTTGAGGAGGGTATTTTTTTGAGAAGAAGCTGATTTTTAAAAAAGTGTGACATATTGGTCGTTTTTTTCATAATTTGATATTTTTTTGTATTTAAATATTTTGTTTTTAAGCTCAATTTGTTATAAATAAAAACTGTGATTAACTTAAAAACTCTATGGGTTAAAATAAAAATTGATAGTATCATTGACTTGTTTGGGAAAGAAGATTGATCTCTTGGTGATTATAGGGCTTGAATAATACTTCGTGTTAATCTATCTATAAAAATTAAGAGGTTTTGTGAGGCGATCGTGGATTATCGCTCGCAAGGGGTTGCTTTAGCGATGAAGAGAGGCTATATTTATAAAATAAAGAGGTTCGCGCAGTGACTCGTTGGGATGGAAGTGCTTGTGAGTTAAATGCACGAGGGGGTAGAGCATATCGGCGTTTTTAGGAGCGGTGGTTTTAGAGCAAAAAAGGAAGCTTCTAGTATTCTATGGCAGGAATTTTTTCTTTGTCAGGTGTGTTATATGTGTGTTTTCCTTTTTGTTTTCCACAAGATAATTATTTTTTTTTAGTGAAATATGGTTTATTTTAAAAAAAACACTTGGCATTTTACGTGAACATCATTAGGTTTCTGCTGTTTGACAGAGAAAAAGGGAATTTTTGATTTACGATTTCCCTGCTGTTTTGTGATTTTCAAGAAAATATATGCTTTTATCAATATCAGTAGGGTTCGTTTGAGTGAAATAAACGCGGATAGCTTGATAATCGTATGTTAAACATGATCAGCATTATCAAAAGATAATGTAATGAGGAAGCGTCAATTAAGACACACATAAGACAAACACTCCAAAAAGGGATAAAGATGAGGCCACAACAAAATAGACGGGTACGCGGTCGCAATAATAACAATAATGGTAATAACAATAATAATCGTCGCGGTCCTAATCCGTTGTCTCGCAATTATGAAAGTAGCGGTCCGGATGTTAAAATTCGCGGGAATGCTCAGCAAATTGCCGATAAATACATAAGCCTTGCGCGTGATGCACAAGGTGCAGGCGATCGTGTTATGTCGGAAAATTATTTACAACATGCCGAGCACTATTTGCGTATTATTTTAGCAGCAGCTGGGCAAATGTCTCAATCGGTTCGGCGTGATGAAAATCGTGGTGATGAAAACGAAAATCGTGATGAAAACAATGGGCAAGAATGCGGTGAAATAAATCTTGATGGTGAAAAAAAGGATGCTGTCGAGGGTGATACAGATGTATTACAAATGTCGTCGCAAAAAAATGGCAATGGCCAATATGATAAAGCGCAAAATGGGGATGCGCGTGAAAACGCTTTAGAGGCTCTATCGGATGAAAAAACAGATCAAGAGCACAGTCTTTCTGAGAAAAATGTTGAACCCGTCAAAAAAACACGTCGTTCTCCTCGTCGACGTACTGTACGGACTCAAGATGAATCATCTCTTGAGCTTTCACTTACAACAGCAGAAAGCTCTAGCAATGGAGATGCATCAACAGCAACAAAAACAGCAACAAAAGAAGATTCTTCTTTGCCTGGATTAGGTGAGGGGATACAGAGAAAACCACGCCGTCGCCGAGTGGTCAATCTTGAGGCAGAGGAAAATGTTTAAACCTGAAGGGTGCTGTGTAAGCGCGCTTGTGTGGTGATGTTATTGGTATCATGATAATAAATTATAATATGCTCAAGAAGCTTCTTGCGCTTTCCTTGAGTTTTCACGGGGCTGTATTGAGACTTAACGAAGGCTGTTGACAGAAAAGATTGCCTCTTTGCTGGGATTTAAGTAAGGGAATACAGAGAAAACCACGCCGTCGCTCAAGTGGTCAATCTTGAAGCAGAGGGAAATGTTTAAACCTGAAAGGTACTGTATAAGCGCTTGGGGTGATGTTATTGGTATCATGATAGTAAATTATATATACTCAAGAAGCTTCTTGCGCTTTCTTTGGATTTTCACCGGCAGTATTGAGACTTAACAAAGGGTGTTGACAGAAAAGATTGCTTCTTTGCTGGGATTTAAGTGAGGGAATACAGAGAAAACCACATCCGTGTATTTTAAGAGGCAGTTCTTTTATGAAGAACGCAATGTCGTTGTTTTATTTAATTCACACTTATATTTAATATTGTTCAATGTATTTATGCCCATTTCGCGTTGGTGTTCATGAATTCTATTATGTGAAATTCATCGGCTATCTTTGCTTAATAAAAGATGTAAGCTGGGCGTTATTGCTTTAATTTTCAATGTTGCAACAGTTCTTCTTTTGATACCGGATCATTCATAAGAGGTATTTTTATTCATCCATTTCCTTGCTGGGATATGTGAGCAAATGATTTTGATTAAGTTCCTCATGAACAGATTTGAAGGGGGAGAATCTTACAGTATTTGAGGTTCTCGTTCGACATGCAAAATAAATGATCACTATAAATTAATTATGTTGAATTTTTGCACTCAAGAAGAGGTATTTCTTGCACGTTCATTAGCTTTTCCCAAGTGATGTCATTTTCTTAAAATGGGAATGCGTTGATAGAAAGGTTTCTTCTTTTCCAAGATTTAAGTGAGGGGATACAGTAAAAAACGCGCCGTCGCCCGTGTGGTGGATATTTAAGACTTATCACATTAATTTATAATAATAATTCATTGTTTTGAATGTTAGGTGAGAGCTCCTAAACCCCTAGAATTCTCTCATTTCCAAATTTGTTCCATGTTGGATCAACAAAAACCATTCGCTTGCACGTTGCAAACGGGGAGAGCCCGTGTGGATAAATTTTATAATAAAGGAATAAAATGGCTCTTATGAACTCTCTCTAGCGCCAAGGATTGTCGGCAACACCCACGCGCTGGTAAAGCGTGTGATAATGCCGGCTTGCAGAAAATGTTTAAACCTTCAGAATGCTATGTCAGCGCTTATTGATGTTAGTTTTCTTAATGAGGCATTATCTTCGCTCTCTCTTTTGTTGTTTCAACAGAAAGAATGGAGACAAGTGCACCGGTATGATAATTGTAAATCATAAATTTTGTTTGTCCATCAGGGGTTAAAACTTTCAGTACAATATTGTGTTCTGAGAGGCTTTGCGACAAAATCTGTGTTTTTTCCGGTAGAGAGAGCGTATGATGGATAACGTGTGGGGTTTTGCTGGGAGAGGAAGATAGCTCTGTTTGTTTTGGCGCTGATCCGGTTGCTACCACTTTATAAACAATTAAAAACAGTACAGTTAGAATAAGGAAAAGCGTTATTAAAACGGAAATAATCATTAAACCCATAAGTTTTTTTCTCACTCGTTCTACAGCAGGATCTAAAGGGAGATCTTGAGGCAGAGAGTTTTGCTCTGTGTGATGGTCTTTTGAAGGTTGCATGCGCTTATTATCCATCATGTCTTTCATTGAGTATTTTTTGAGATCTGATGGGTTTATGCTTTTAAAGTTTTTTGTGCAAGAGGTTTGTGGAAGAAGAATGCAAAAGAGGAAGCGATGTTGGTAAAATACCTTCTTTCTGGACTGTAGATATCTTGTTATCTACGTTTTGGCTTTTAAGCAGGAAATTTCCACGGTTTGTTACAGACCAGATCAATTTTACTTCTTGTTGATGTAAATCTGCATGGACGTTTATACATTGAGCAAAAATTTGTTGTCCAGAAAATGAAAACTTTTTTGTGGACGGTATCATGGATTGTTCACATGCTTGAGCCGTTGGATAGATTTTAACCATTGTATTGTTCGAATAGCAACTATTAAAATCATCTGTACATGAAACTAATAAGAGGATAAAAACAAAGGGATTCATCAATCATTTTCCAAATGAGAGGTTGACAGCATGGGCTCCAATTTGTCAGCCTGGCGGCTTCTTCACTGTTAAACGTTTTTACAGTTTTTTAGTTCCCCTTTGAGATGCGTTTTCCCCTTTGAGATGCGTTTTCCCCTTTGAGATGCGTTTTCCCCTTTGAGATGCGTTTTCCCCTTTGAGATGCGTTT
>NZ_JBHIQC010000013.1:40613-49244 GCF_042196385.1 Bartonella sp. AP150HLJHH
TCCCCTTTGAGATGTCCGTTCCTCCTTTGAGATGCTAGTTCTATAGTGAATTAATCAAAGTCATTGGCTTGCACGTCATAAAAGGGTATGTATGGGCTTTGTGGCGGTGAGAAATATTTGAAACAAGACTAAAATGCCTCTTATGGACGCTCTCAAAGGTCAATGGCTGTTGTAACATGAGAGACAAATGGTATGATGATACTCAGCTACTACTTTTATGAAGTGAAAAGGGGCATGAAGGTAAAGAAGGACGTGGCGTAACAAGGGGCGGTTTTGATGGTTCACTTTACGGGGGCTATTATATCTTATTTACACATACTGTTTTGAAATGAGCGTGGATGCGCTGGGAAATATTAAAAAAGTGCGTGAATGAGGAACACAAGTGTATCCTGTTTTAGGATGCCCTATTGTAACTGAAGAGGATATCTCCATTAAAGAATGCGATAAATAAAAGCATAAAATGTGTAATTTACATCAATTAATTGTCGTTGTCGTGGATGCTTTAAGCCCGTAAAGCTGAAGAGTGATGATGGATATTAGCTTTACTCCTTGAAATTTCATATTCTGCCAAAATAAAATTATATACGCATTGCGAAAATTACACAAAAAGAGATGGGTAACAGGCTCGCTTTTATTTTGCATATAAAAGCTGAAACGGTTTGCTCTTTATCGTTTTGGTTTCTGTTTTAAAATATGCCGGTTATATGAGGGATGGAAGTTGATTGACAGCGGGAATGGATTTTATGTGACTTTCAGTTCTCATCGTTAAGGTTTTGCGGAACTATTGGGGGACTATAGAGGTTGGTTTAAAGAGGTTGGAAAATATCTTTGTGCTTAATAAACAGATGAGACATTTTGCTAAAAAAGGGGAAAATTCTCTTGTTCATTGTTTAAAATGCTCTTTTAAGAAAAAATATCAAAATAAGTATCAGGAACAGAGAGGCAATAGACAATTCCTTCTTGTGTCAATCTGAGAGAAGCTGAACCATTCACGGAAATGGGAACGATTTTTTCGAGAACGGCACTACCAAAACAGGCTTTTTTATTGTTTGTGGGAGGGATGCCGGATTCAAAATTTTCATGCCAAGTGATGATAAGTTGCGTTTTGCCATTCAGTTTTGTTTCGATTTCACAGCGTACACAGATGCTCCCCTTTTCTTGGGAAAGGGCTCCAAAAGAAAGAGAATTGACAATCAGTTCATGAAAAGCCAAACCGATATGCAAAGCGGCATTGGGAAAAAGATAAGGATCGACGCCTTCAAGTGAAAAACGTTCTGTTTCTTTCATAAAATAACCTAAAGCCTGCGTTTGGACCAATTCGCGAAATTGAGCACCGCGCCAATCGGAATCAGTGATCAGATCTTGAGAATGAGAAAGAGAATGAAGACGACCTTGAAATTTTCGTAAAAAAACCTGAAGAGATTCAGTATAGCGGGCGGTTTGACTGGCAATACTTTGAATGATCGCTAGAAGATTTTTAGAACGGTGACTGACTTCGCGAAGAAGGATTTTAAGCACTTGTTCACGGCGGCGTAAGCCGGAAATATTGACACCGGTGGTGATAATACCAATAATGTCTTCGTTATCATTGCGGTGGCAATCAATAGAAAATTTGTACCAAATCTCTTGTTTGTTTGTATCTTCAAAACGTGCTTCAACAGTTTGCATTTTGCCACTGGCTAAAACTTGCAGTTTGATGGTTTCCATATTGTCTGCAAGGTCAAGCGAAAAAAAGTCGCTGTCACGACACCCAACCCGCCATTTATTGTGCAAATGATGTGGCAAGTTTTCAGCCCATAAATAAACCAGATTTGTTGCCTGATAGAGAACGCAAATATCAGCACCACGAATCGCTTGCATGAGCGCACTCATATGAGATCTATCCATGGGAGGCTTTGAAAGAGGCGTAACGATCATAATTTTAAGATGTTACCCTGTTCTAAGCCGCTTTAGAAGCATTCTCTTGAAAAAATAAAGCTTGGGAAATAAGCGCTTTCACCATATCAGGGTTAAAAGGTTTGGTCACTAAAAAAGTTGGTTCTGGACGCTCGCCAGTGAGAAGCCTTTCGGGAAAAGCCGTGATGAAAATCACCGGTATACGGTCATTTTTCAAAATCTCGTTGACCGCATCAATCCCTGAACTGTTATCGGCTAATTGAATATCAGCCAAAATCAACCGTGGTTTTTTCTTATGATACATGATGACAGCTTCATCACGCGTGCGCGCTATTCCTACAACATGATGACCTAGGCTTTCTACCATTTGCTCAATATCAAGTGCAATAAGAGGTTCATCTTCAATAATCATTACTTCAGTGGCAATTTGTTGAGAAATATCAATGGATGCTTGGTTGAGAAGCTTGCGAAATTCTTTCGTATCCAGATTCATGATTTCGCTGGCGTCTTGTTCATGAAACCCTTCAACGGCAATGAGCAAAAATGCTTGGCGTGCACGGGGCGTGAGATAGGATAATTTGGCACTGGTTTTTTGTTCAAGACCAAATTGGGGCAGGGGTTCTGGGATGTTCGGTGTGGTTTGGTCAAAAAGATGGCAAAAAAGCCAATAGGTACCAATTCGGTCAGTGGAGGCTTTGGGAAAAATGGAGATGTCGGCAATGAGTGCTTCCAACATCGCTGAAACATAGGCATCGCCAGAGGATTGGCTACCGGTGACAGAGCGGGCAAAACGCCGAAGATAGGGAAGATGCGGGGCAATGCGCGTTGATAATGACATAATTTATAACTCCTTTGACCTTTCAAGCATTTTGTTGGTTGAAATTCTCAACCGATAAAAAAGTTCCTTGATTTGTATGGAACTTTTTACCGGCAGCTATATTTACAACTATAAGGCGAAAAATTCTTCGCGGTGCTACTAGTAATATATGGATTAGGGGGATGAAAAATGAACGACCGTGATGAAAAAAATCTCACTACACAATTTAGAGTTGGAGATGATCTTCTCGGGGTCAATAGCGAAATAGCACGGAAGTTACGTCAATTTTATATGGAAATTCAAGAAGAAGCACTGCCACGGTGTTTGCTTGAGCTTTTAGAGAAGTTGGAGCGCGCAGAGCAATTTGGCTTAAACAATGTGGAAAAGGTTTGAATCCTTTATGTCAAAGTGCGCGAAAAACTTTAAACAAGAACTCCTTTCTGTGTTGCCGGCTTTACGAGCTTTTGCTGTTTCTTTAAGTGGCAAGCACGATAAAGCCGAAGATTTGGTCCAAGATACTGTTATGAAGGCATGGGCTAAGCAAGATAGTTTTGAGATGGGAACTAATCTTAAAGCTTGGCTTTTTACCATTTTGCGCAATGAATTTTATAGTCAAATGCGTAAAAAGGGAAGAGAAGTTCAAGATACCGATGGCGTGTTTACTCAAAATGTCGCTGTTCATCCTGCTCAATATGGATCGCTTGATTTGCAAGATTTCAAAAAAGCCTTAAATTTGCTTTCTGCCGATCAAAGAGAAGCCATTATTCTCATTGGCGCATCGGGGTTTTCTTATGAAGATGCTGCGGCTATTTGTGGTTGTGCTGTTGGAACCATTAAAAGCCGTGTGAGCAGGGCGCGTAATCGATTACAAGAACTTCTTAAAGTCAATGGTGAGTCTGATTATGGTCCTGATTCTTACTCAGCTGGAAGTACATTGTGTTCATTTAACGGCTAAAAAAGCATAATAATTATGATTGATAGCCTTGTTTTTTTTATTCCCGTTATAGCTATTACAGTAAAGTCAGTATCTGAGGGAATTCAGAAGTTTGGCGTGTATCCTTAGGAACACAAGAAAAGCCTGTATAAAACTTTCTCACGGGCTTTAGGTTTTATGTTCCATAAGGTTGCCTTCCTTTGTGCTGAAAAATGACGACTTTCAAGTTCGCCAATGGACATTCTATGACAACAAAAACAAATTTGATGCCTCAAATGCCTTCTTCTGATGCAACGATATCACGCTGGCGGTGGGGTGCGATTGTTGTTTCTCTTGTTATGGCTCTTTTGGCATCGGTTTTTATTATGTTGCTTTCAAATGCCGTTGATCGAGAAGTCGCACAGTTGAATACAAGTTCAGAATTGCGCGAACAGGCTGATTTGGTCCTTATTAGCCTGATTGATATGGCTGTTGCTGATCGCAGCTATGCAAAAACGCGCAAGGCGGAAGATAAAATACGTTTTGAAAATGCAGAGCGGGAGTTGGGGAATATTCTCGACTATATCGCACTTATTGTTTATGCGCATCCGCAGTGGTATAAATGGTTTACGGCTTTTAAAGAAGAGGTTGAAGCACGAAAAGCCTTTATGAATGCCCATATGCGTGCTCTTGATGCGATTCCTGAACAACCTTCTCAACCCTCTCATGCGGACTCTTTGGAAGTATCAAAGATTCCTGTAGCACGTTTAGCTCAATTGATGACAAGCTTTATTAATGGGGATGATGTGGTGCGACAAAAACAGCGTGAGGGTATCGCATTGATGCGGGCGGCTTTGACATTGGCGGCTATTGTTTCCGTTGTGAGTACCTTTATTTCTGCCTATTTTGTTATTAATCGTTTTCATCGTGATATGCGCTCTTTAAAATTGTATCAATTGCTGCTTCATAGTGAAAATATCGCTCTGGAAGCCCGCGTGAAAGAACGAACACAAGAATTAGAAAGAGCACGTAATCACGCTGAAAAAGAACGCCAACGGGTTGAAATATTGTTGCAGGATGCAAGCCATCGTATTGGCAATTCTCTTGGAACGGTGTCTTCTTTGTTGGGGCTCCAGTTAAACCGGAGCAAAAATGAAGAGGTCCGTGCTGTTCTAGGGGCTGCACGTGATCGTATTCAGACAATTTCTACAGCACATCGTCGTTTGCGCTTAAGTGATGATATGGAAACGACACTATTGGCAGAGTTTCTCAGCTCTGTTGTGCATGATGTCGAATTGGCAGTCCCTTTTGAATTGCGTGAAAACATCACCATTCACACCAACTTTAAAGATTGTCGCCTGTCTTCAAGAGATGCGACAACACTTGGAATTATCCTTGGTGAACTGCTGACAAATTCCTTAAAACATGCCTTTCCTGATCAACGGTCTGGTCATATTTATATCTCCTTTGGTCCCCAGAAAGATGGACAATTGATGCTCATTGTAGAAGATGATGGCGTGGGAATGAAAAGCCAAACTTTAAAACAAAAAACAGGACTTGGTCGTGTGGTCGTGGAACAGCTCTGTATGCAATTTGGTGAAAAACCTCTGTTTGAAACTTCTGCTTTAGGAGGCACAAAGATTGTCATTCCTTTGCCAAAACTTAGCATGAATAGTTCAAAAAAAAGCTCTGACTGATTTTTTAAAAGGGTAAATTTTCTCTTTTCTCGTGGTAAGCTGCCTTTCATTCATCGTGAATGTATGGGGAGGGCATCTTTTCACAAGAAGAAGGAAAAATACGGCTTCAGTAGCGCGAACACAGCACCATTCATATCAGATTGTCAATTGCCTTCAAGAGAAACAACTTTGCTTCTTTATCTTTTGGTGTAATGTTTGATTTTCTCTCTTGTTGTTTTTTTGCTTTGTTGACTCCGATGATCGGCTTTCAAAGTTCTCCTTGTCTGAGAGCTTTGAAGTGCTTAAGTTAGCCTTTAAATTTATTTTGAATAAGTGCTCCTTTAAGCCAATAATACTTATATTCGTAAGCTCTATTGCTTTGCAAAAAGATTGTTTTTTCAAGTTTTGTTATTTTTTGTAAGGCATGTGAAACTTTAAATATGGGGTGTTTTTGTAAAAGTGTGTAAGGAATATTCTTAAGGTAGAACGTGCTCATAAAGTTCATGAAACACCGTCCTTTAGGGCTATGAACAGCATACATTCAACAAGTGGAATCTATTCAACAAGAAGTCGGGTTGTTTATAGAATGATATGGATTTTAGAATCTTCATCCTTTAGCGGGCACCTCTTTGATTTGAGATTTTATTGCATGGCAAATAAGGACGGGCTATCGTTTTGATAAAATAAACAAGAAGAGTTAGCCTTTTGGGGTTTCATATTTTTCACTTTTCTATTGTGCGTAAACCTGAAAAGGGGAGGGTGTTTTATTTTTAATCATTGTGATGCGACCTTGGGTGGTGGAATCTTTCGGCGTATTCTTTAATAGATATTTAAAATGCGGAAATCTCTTTGAGAAAAGTAAGCGCTCAAGCATATTTTTTAGATGTTTTGAGTCGTAAAAATGCAGATGCTTTCATGCTTTAAGTCTCTTCGGAGGGTGCTATTGGGCTGTTGATCAAGGCATCAATGTTGTTTTTTTCTTGTAGGAATGTTTGTAGGTCTTGATTGGTTAAGGCTTTGCTATCCGGTATACGAATGCGCATGGGATCAACCTTGACGCCATTGACAATGATTTCAAAATGACAATGGGGTCCGGTTGCCATTCCTGTTGATCCAACATACCCAATAATTTGTCCTTGTCGTACTTTCACGCCTGGTTTGATGTCTGGTGCATAACGACTTTGGTGTGAATAACTGCTGATATATCCATTGGCATGTTGAATTTCCGTATGGTTTCCATAGCCGCCTGTTACGCCTACTCTTGTGACAATACCATCTCCTACAGCAATAATGGGTGATCCTTTAGGAGCAATCCAATCAACCCCCGTATGCATGCGGACATAGCCTAAAATAGGATGTTTGCGTGGACCAAAGGGAGAGCCAAAAATGCCATTTGGTGTGGGTTTGCGCAGCAAGAAAGGCTTTGAACTTTTCCCTTCAGAATCATAATAATCAACGCTTCCATCTTTTAATTGATAACGGTAATATTTATAAGTTGTATTCCCAAAAGTTGCACTAATATAACGAATTTCTGGATCAGCGTTCTTGGATACTTCCTTTGCTTTCAAATTCTTTTTGCCGTTTTTGTTTTCTTTATCGCTTTGTGGTACAGCATAAAATATTTCGATCTGATCATTGGGTGTTATCGGACTTTTCATATCAATATTGGTGGCCAGCAGACGAATAAGACGATGAGAGAGAGATTGTGATATATTATGGCTTAGCAAAGCACTATAGAGTGCATCATAAGCCGTTGGTAATTGTGCGCTATTGATATAAGAATGTGGAATACCATTTTGAAAAGCCGTTTTAAGTGCTTTAGACATTTTAGGCTCTGTGCTTTCAATGAATTGGCCTTTATCATTCAGGGCAATGGTGAGAACATGATGCATCCCTTGATAGATACTTGCGCGTACGAGATGGTCTTCTTCACCAGCTTGTGTCACGATACCAATGCGTAAAAGGCTTCCCTCTTTAAGGGAATCGGAAAGGCTTATTTTTTCTAGCGTTTTTACAACCTGGTCAATTTGCTTTTTTGTATAACTGGTTTTTTTGAAAGCATCGGCTATCGTTTGTTTTTTACGAATAGGAATAATATCTTCAACATAGTTTTTCGTCAGATCGATACGGTGACTTTGAGGAGAAACGGTTACATTTTCTTGAACGATTCGAACTTCAGGGGATTCTGTGCCTTGGGAAGGGGAGGATACATCTTCTAATTTTAAAGGATCAATCAATGTGAGAACTGAAAGAAGTTCGGAGCTCTTTTCTAAAGTAAATCCAGCTTTTTGTACTTCTTGTTGTGCCTCTTCATCTGTCAATGTGTCGCTGTCATCAAAATCGAATTGATTTACCTTAAAATCATAGCTGCGTAAGGTGAGTTTTGTTTCAACCTTTGCTCCATAAATCTGCCCAGAATCTTCTTGTGGTGCGATATTTTGATTTTTCGTATCACTAGCAAGAATGCTTAAAGAATCAAATTTTGGATAGCTATATTTCTGGGGGCGATTTTCGGCTAAAGCCATACGAATCCATTCAAAATGTTGTGTTTGAATGACTTTTTCATCGCCTTTTTTTTGTAGAATCGATAGTTCAAATTGACGTTTTCTGTCAAAGCTTTGCCTTGCATGGGTGGGAGAAATACGATCACCTTTATAGCCATTGGCCTCAGGGTCTTGTGATTCTGATAGGTTTTCTTGCGTAAACCATTGTGGCGGTGTTACCAATCGCTGTTGTTCATCAAGAGCCGTAAAAAGTGCAATCCCCATAAGAATGCAGGAAGTGATTCCTGTCAGAATGGTTCCCGTAAGCCAACGAGCAGAGACCTGTCGGCGCGCAGGCCGCAAGCGCTTGACGACAAGAGCAGGGTCTTGTCCAGGATCGTTTTTTTGTTGTTCGTTATCCCACATAGATTTATAAAAGTACTTTTCAATATTAAATAAAGAAAGCTAGATAGATAGCTTAGCATGCTTCTACAGGAATTTGATTCTTTTTACAAATTACAGATCATGCGATTCTCTTTATACAGCAATGTCTTTATAAATCGTATCTGCGCAGAAAATTTTCTCTATTAAAGTAGTATAAAACAAGCGTTATTGTGATTAACTCATTCCTAGGCAACTTCCTATTTTTATGCATTGCAATGGGGTGCTATATTTTACTTTAAAGGCGTCATGCTCTCTTTGAACTCCTTGCTGTTTTCATGTTTTATTTTTATGAAGGCAGATTTTGCCTATAATTGCTTGTTTCCAATAATGTTTTGAAATAGGATTTTTTGTTCAATATTTCATTGGTAAAGTTTGGGTTATTTTATTTAAAAAAAATAAAAA
>NZ_JBHIQC010000014.1:0-46930 GCF_042196385.1 Bartonella sp. AP150HLJHH
TAGAACTTGGCTTTCATCCAGTGGTCCCGACCGACCAATGTTTTGATCATCATCATAGACAACTAATAAAATTTCATTGGAATTAATAAGAATTGGCTTATCCATAATTTTTCCTCCCTAATGCCTCTTGGCGATTGTTTGTGCGTGGTTTATGGATACCAATGTAGCGTATTTAGGAACATGTGTCAATACATATGTACCGATTTTAGAAATTTTTTACATAAATATAAAAAGTCACTTAGAAAATTAAAACTGTAATTACTGAAAAAGGGATATATGTTTAGAATAGCTAGAGATTTAATAATACTAATTACATTGAATTTTAATATTCTAATCGATTATTTTGCAAATATTTGCATAATTCTCTCCTTAACAGAAATATACGATAAGAAGAAAATTATGCTCATATGATTTAACTATTTTAAAATCTCGGTGGTTTTATCCAGTCTATAGGCGCAGCCCAAATTAATGCAATATCTTTTATTTCTGGATACAACCTATTTAAACTCTCTAAATTAAATAAACCAGGCTTACTACCTTGCTTTATTATTTTGACAAAACAACGTCCATCTTGCGTATAGACAATTGCTTTTTTATTAAGAAGTAAACTTGGAGAAATGTTTTCTGAATAAAATAAAATAGATTTATCCTCAATGAAAGGTTCCATTGAGTCGCCTTCAACTTTTACTGCGTATGTATCCTTTGTAATATATGGGGGCATTTCCACTTCTTCAAGCCAACCATCTTCATAGGGGATAATTTCTGAACCTGCTCCTACATAACCCATTAAGGATATAGTTTTTTTTCGTGGAAGTGGGTATTTTGTGATTTCCTCAATTGCTATACCTTCTTGTGCACTTATTCCTCGTTCACCTGTCAGCATTTTATTGACTGCAGAGCGGTAGATAGGGCGATGCATCTTCTCACTTAGTTGTCTGGCAAGCGATGATTGAGATAATCCAGATTCTTGTAAGGCTTCACTTAGCCAAATTTTCATAATGTTATTCATGGTTTCCATTATATCTTTGTTAGAAAAAAAATCTTTTGTGATTTTCGTTACATTTTCTATTGATTTTGTACCTAAATAAGCTACAATATGACTTATGAAACAATTTTCGGAAATAATAAATTTATTAGGTGGGGTTCGTAGGGTATCTCAGTTGCTTGGGGTTCATAGAACACGCGTATATGTCTGGCTCCGTCCTATATCAAAAGGTGGAACTGGTGGGAGAATTCCAACAAAACATATCCCAATTCTTTTGAATGAAGCCAAAAGAATTGGAGCACCGATTAAGGCAGAAGACTTTTTCTCGTTTTTTTATAGGACGCAATCATGTGATTCTAAATTATCTTCACAATCTGCTTTTATTGCTGCTTCTACAGAAAAGAATGAACATCAACAGCACCATTCACATTCTTAAACAGGCATTAAATAAAGAGACCAAATTAATAGATTACGCGCCACCATACGCGCACATATAAATAGGCAACAGCCTTAAGGGGGGGATTATGATCACTCATTTATATTTAATAAAAAAAGGGGATGCGCATGTCTAATGGTATGCCATGGATAAGATTCCATTTGTATGACTGGATAAGTGGTACAGATGGAATGACGTTAGAGCAAAGGGGCGCTTATATGACGCTTCTCGTTCGCATGTACGATAAAAAAGCACCAATTAAAGAAGATTTTGAAACGCTTGCACGTGCTTGCAATTGTTCGCAGAAAAAATTTGCAGCTATTGTCGAATATCTCATGAGAAATGATAAACTTGTTGAGACAGATAATGGATTGTGGAATACGCGCGTTGAAGAAGAGCTGAACGATTTTGCTGATAAAAAAGAGCACATATCGCAAGTTCGTAGTGAGGCTGGTAAAAAAGGTGCAAAAGCAAAAAATAATACAAAACAACATGTTAATAATTTTGCTGAAGCAAATGACAAGCAAAACGTTTTTTTTGCTGAAGCAAACGCTAAGCAAAATCAAGCTATAAAGAACCAGAATAAGAATATATATAAAAAAACTAAAACTATCGTTTTAGCAAAAAAAGAAATTGGTTCTGAAAGTTTAGAAACAAACGAACAGGTTGACGAGCCAACAGAGGTTGCTGCTGTTGAGACCACATCAGAGCAAATCACAACGGGTGTAGAAAACCAACCTCCCATTCACGAGCAAGAGAACGTTCCCAAAAAAGCAAAACGAGCGCAAGCTAATCGCGGTTGTCGATTGCCGGATGATTTCGAACCCGATTACGATTTTGCCATTGCAGAGGGCTTGCCTCCAGAGCGCGTCAAAGTCGAAATTGCAAAGTTTCGAGATTATTGGCGTTCAAAAGCCGGAGCAAATGCAACCAAAATCGATTGGCAAGCAACATGGCGTAACTGGGTACGCAGAGCTATCGAGGGTTTAGAAAAAATAAAAAATACGAACAACAATGGTGGAAACAATGGAAACTTTTCAAAAGATCAAAGAACTCGTGGTGGTACCGGAGAGACAATCCGTAATCTTATCGGTGCAACACAGCTTAGTGACGCCTCTACAAGATACCGTGCAACAGATAGAGCAATGTGTAACTCTGGAGTTCCCATGGACCTTGAGAAATGGCATTCAATTGACAGCAACCCTAGAGAAACAAGCTTTAGAAGCTTATCAGACTGTTCAAAACTTACTTACCTTGAAAGCGTCTGTTGAAGACATAGCAGAGGCTCTTGATGTGCTTGAAGGTGGTTTGACAATGCAAAAAGTTTCGAATGTAGAAGCGCGTGCAAAGGCTTATATCGCAGCTCTTAACGGCATTTCACTCTGGTCTTTATTGCAAGCTGTTAAAAATCTTATACGTGGTGAAGCAAAAGGCATGTCCACAACCTTTGTCCCCTCTTGTGCTGATCTAGCGCAGTATTGTCGTGATTTAGAAAGCAGGCTTTATGGTGTTGCTGAGAAGGTTTTTACAGCAGTTGAAAATACGCGTAACCTAGCCTTAGGAGGCAAGCGCATTTCATTCATGAGAATAGGCAAGCCTAGTGAAGAGTGTCATGACAGTAGCAATTCTAAAGCGGCTTAAAACAGCAAACTAGTGAAAAGTGCTGATCATTTTACGATTAGACATGCATTTAAATCGACAAAAAGGTACCGTACAAAGCGATTTAAAGATTTTGCGATGAAAACCATATCCGCAATATAAAACGCTCTGTACGGTCAAATTTTAGGTAAATAGACCAATTGGTAAAATTATGGACTAAAAACATGAGAATATTAAAAGACCTGTTCTTAAAAAAGCGTAAACAACCCATGCAAAAAGAGTTTGTTGCAACAGCTGTTGGTTATGTTCCTTGGGGGAACGGAGCAGAGGAGTATTTTTACAACCTCTACGAATATGAAGACGGCACAAGAGAGTGTGAAAAGTTTGATGGCGGCCAGTATTATACCACACCAGAAAATGCGGATTTTAGTACCAAAGCGCAAGTAAAAGCATGGGTTTACAGTGGTGCTATTCCGAAAAGCGTTCTCAATTACGAACCTCTTATAGATGAGATTAACAGAGAGATCAAAAAATTATCGAAAACCGCAGGAAATAAATATGTTTACAGATAAGCAGCTAAGAGCCTTGTTTGGCATTATAACTTTTATATTTTTATGTTTTTTAGGAATTAAAAAAAATCCCTACTTTATTCAAAGTATTTTGACATTCGCATCTGTTTCTTTGGTAATAGTCACAGTGGTTTTTGCAATTTTATGCAATTCTCATATTCCTTCTGAATTGCAGAGCAATCCAAAATATAAAGATGATGATACAACGGGTTGGGTGAAACTAACACGTGATTTACAACAGTATTTGCACAGACTCTTAAAACTAATAAGTTTAGCGCTTATCGTTTTAATTTTTCCAAATAGTTATAAAGAAACTGTTTCTTTACCTTTCATTTCTAAGTACGTGGAGTATAAGCTTTCTTTTCCATTGGATACTGTACTTTGGTACTCAGATATTGCTCTTTGGTATTCTTTTTTAGTTTGTGTATTGTTTCTTATGTTACATACACGCAGTTTAATAAACATATCTATTTACACACTACAGTGCTCAGTTAAAAAGCTATAGTAAAATTTCCGATTTTATAAAACTGTTCAGATTACGTTGTCTCTTCTCAACGTTCATAGATGAGATCAACAAGGAGATAAAAAACTATCGAAAGCAGTTTGATACTCTTTGTAGCAGGAAAGAGATCAACGCATTGAACGAAGCATGGCGTCACGTAAAATTGCGTTAATCCGTGTTTGATATCCTTTCCCTTGACTTTTAAGCCACGCTAGAACGTCTGAATCCACACGTACTGTTGTGACAGTTTTGGTTGGTTTATAGAATGGATTGCGAACGGCGTTTTTCCAAAATGCATCATTGAGTGACGGAATATCACTATGATCAATTGCACTGTCCGGCATTGCAGCCAGCTTATCAACTTCAACTCTCTGTTTATCTGTCAAAGGTGATAAGTTACCTACATCAATTTCATAAAGAACTTTCTTCTTCATAACGTTTCCTTTCTTTCGAGTTAGCTCGCCGCGCTGAAATAATACGGATTACTTCTATACCATCTTTATCATCATGGACAGTATGCGCCACGAGCAGCAGTAAAAAACCATCCACAAGACCCAAAGTTTGCCAACGATATTCTCCGTTTTCAATACGGTCTTGTTTAACCATGGCGAACGGGTCTGCAAAAACACGAGCAGCAATTTCAAAACTGACACGGTGCTTTCTAAGATTACTTTTCGCTTTAGCTTCATCCCATTCAAATCTTATTTTCATATCTTATGTTAATACATTTATGTATGTATTTCAAGAGTTTTAAATGAACACTGAACTATTTATGTTTTTTTTGCATATTAAATATAATTTTATATGTTAAAAAACAATAATATCATTTTGAAATAATTGAAAAAATAAGCAAATCATGCTAAGATTTTCTATGTATTAAAGTACAAGTTTAAGGTAAGAAAAAACATGCTAAATAAAGTGACATTAATCGGGCGTTTAGGTGCTGATCCCGAAAGCAAAACAATGAATTCTGGAGCAGAAATAGTCAATTTTCGTATGGCAACTTCTGAAAGCTATACGGATAAAAATACTCATCAAAAAGTAGAGAAAACTGAATGGCATTCAGTTGTGATTTTTAATCCACATTTGGCAAAAATTGCACTTCAGTATCTAAACAAAGGTTCAAAAGTTTACGTAGAAGGAAAATTACAGACACGCAAATGGCAAGATAAAAATGGGCATGACCGTTACACAACAGAGATTGTTTTACCACAATTCAAAGGCGAGTTGTATTTGCTTGATGTAAAGAAAGATCAATCTGCCCCTTCTTCCGTTACTTCTCAAAATTATGCTATCGCTTCAGGTGCCGCTGATCATAGTGCATCTCTTAATGACAGCATACCATTTTGATTGATAAAATATAACAAAGAGAAACATGTGGGCTCCCACAGATTAGGGGATGTATGAAGAAGAAAGATGCTTACATTTCACAAGTGAAAGTACGTCAAGATCCTGTTAATCAATTGGCAATTGAAATGCGTGCTAAACGCTTTGGTTTGACTATTGAAGAGGCTAAAAATCCGCTTGCTGGTACTTATGTTGGGCGGCTGTGTTTGCAAGGCATGCTTACTCAAGACCAGTATGATGCTGCGCAAAAATATCTTGAAGTGAAAAATGACTATTTGTGTGCAAAAGGTTTACCAAGCGCTGTTTATGATGAAATACCATCATCTTCTGATGACAAAGCAAGAGAAAAATGGGTTGAATTTGCAACAGAACAGTTTTCTAATATGCAAGAGGCGATAAAAGAAACACAACATCTCTATAGACAGTATAATCTTTATGCAGCAATACAATATATTGTTGTCGAAGACAAAACATTACCACATCTTGTGAATTCATTGTGGGTCGCTCTTAACGCGCTTCATAAATATTTTAACAGAAAAAACAAATGGTAAATGTTTTGCTGTTATTTTCCTATAAAAGCATGAAAGCTCTTGAAGAATAAACATTAGAATGTTATATTTTTATATAATATTAGTGGGAGTGTTTTATGCATACAACAAAATTACGTAAAGTTGGAGGGTCAGTTATGCTCTCTATACCGCCCGCATTGCTTGATGTTCTTCACCTTACTGAAAATACGCAAGTGGGTTTGGCTATTGATAATGGACAATTGGTTGTGAAACCACAGATATCGCCAAATTACACCCTTGAAGAATTATTAGCGCAATGTAATCCTTCAGATGATTTTGCGGATGAGGATGTGGAGTGGTTTGATGCTAATCCTGTTGGCAGAGAGCTCTTGTAATGAAGCGGGGTGAAATTTGGTTTGTATCGCTTGACCCAACTTCTGGTTATGAGCAAAGAGGGGCGCGTCCTGTACTGATTGTGTCACCGGAGGCGTTTAATCGTGTAACAAAAACACCAGTTGTTTTGCCCATTACAAGTGGAGGAAATTTTGCGAGAACAGCAGGGTTTGTTGTTTCATTGGCAGGAACAGGATTGCATACAACAGGTGTGATACGTTGTGATCAACCACGTGCTATCGATATAGCAGCACGTAATGGAAAAAAAATGGAAACAGTTCCCTCTATAATTATGAATGAAGTGCTAGCCAAATTATCGACATTTCTAACTTAGTATTTGTATTACAGTGGATACAAAGATTATGACAGTATCTATTCGGTTGCCTAGCGAACTTGAAACACGTTTGAATAATTTAGCTGCTAAGATAGGACGTACAAAATCTTTTTATCTACGCGAGATTATTGAATGCGGAATAGAGGAAGCAGAGGATTATTATTTAGCTTCACAAGTAAGTAAGAGAGTCCGTTCAAAGAGGAGAAGCAGCTTTTTATAGTTCTGAAGAGGCGAGGAGAGAGCTTGGCTTGTTCCTCGACGATTAGGTGTTAACAAACTGAAGCAAAAGCTGAGCAAATATTTTCACAAAAGCTTATCGCTATGTTGATTTAAAAGTAATCATCTGAGTAATTTAAATGTTTGAATTTCTTTTTTAATTTGTCCCGTTCTTCAATCGCCTCATCTCGTTCCCTAACAGCATTGTCACGGTCTTTTAGCACTGAATTATAGGAATTAACTAGATTATTATGAGTATCGCAAAAACTTTTAAATCCTTTTGATGCTAAAAACTCATACAGACCAACAAGGAAGATTGTTATTACTAACAAAATTGTTGTTGGGACTCCGAAAAAATGAAGTATAGCGATTCCTATTACTAGGCAAATTGTGATTTCGATCTCTACATACAAAAGAAACAAAAACAGCATGATTGGTATTGTAATTACGAGTACTATTATTCCCACATCTAAGGACTCGTAGAGAAGGATTCCTGTAGATATTATAGCTATAGATATCAGTACGTGCGTGAAATCACTACTATCATAATAATAATTATCACCTATTTCGCAGTAGGGCGACGAAAATACATATCTAAAGATTGACCAGAAAATAGAAATAATCGATATTGCTGTCAAAACTCGAAGAGATAGAGAACCTGATATAAATAGTACATCAATTATTACTACTATTGCACTTAAATATATTGATATTGGTTCCATACTCCTCCCCCCTTTATTAATTTCTCAGTTGTATAATTGATTCGTTTAGAAGATACAATTGTGAGTGGTTGGTTGTTAAAGACACTAGATTTAGGTGAAAAAAATAAAAAATACACAATATAGTGATTTTTTTTGTTGACATGGTGTGAATAATAGTGTTTTATGGCGTTGCTGTACTAGTCGAATTGCGTCTAGAATTACGGTAAAGGTATAACCTTTCTTATAAGTTTATATGATTGTTCAGAGCCCTGCTTTTGCGGGGTTTTTTTATTATCTTGTTTACAAAAAGAAACACACATGAAAACCACTGAAAAACTTGCAAAAAGAACGCCCCCAAAGGCAGGTCAAGGGCGGGTAAAAGGCGTGCCAAATAAAACGACACGTATTTTGAAAGAAGCAGTGCTTAAGGCAGCAGAGCGCGCTGGTAAGAAATATGGTGATGATGGTTTGATCTCTTATCTCGAAAAACAGGCAATCAAATGCCCCGCTGCTTATTTGGCATTGTTGGGGAAGATTTTGCCTCTTCAAGTGACAGGGGAAGATGGGGGAGCCATTAAGGTGATAACGCGTGTAGAAATCGCGCCTTTGGTCAATGACAACACGACAGATTAGTATTGTACCAAAACTTATACCGATTTTTACAGGAGACGCTTTGGTACGAGCGGCTTGGGGTGGACGAGGGTCTGGGAAGACAAGATCATTTGCCTTGATGGCGGCTTTAAAAGGCTATCAATTTGGTATGCAGGGGATATCGGGGACCATTCTTTGTGCACGTCAGTTTCAAAACTCGCTAGCAGAAAGTTCGTTGGAGGAAATTAAACGCGCTATTGAAGCGCACGACTTTTTAAAGGACTATTACAAGGTTGGGGAGTCGTCGATTAAGTCGATAGATGGTCGTATAGCCTTTCAGTTTTCTGGTCTGGACCGCAATATAGCCAGTATCAAGTCTATGGGGCGTATTTTGCTTTGTTGGGTTGATGAGGCAGAGCCCGTTACAGAGACGGCTTGGCAAACGCTTATACCGACTTTGCGAGAAGAAGGAGAGGGATGGCGGGCAGAATTATGGGTGACATGGAACCCATTGCGAGAGAATGCACCGGTTGAGAAGCGGTTTCGCTTTTCAGACAATGAGGCAATTAAGCGTGTTGAGATCAACTGGTCAGACAACCCGAAGTTTCCGAAAATCTTGAATGAAGCGCGGCTTGATGATCTGAGAAACCGCCCCGAGACCTATAAGCATATCTGGGAAGGGGATTATCTGAAAGCGGTTCAAGGCGCTTATTATCAAAAGGAAATGTTGGCAGCCGAGCAAGAGGGGCGGATAGGGCGCGTTGCGCGTGATCCTTTAATGCAAATACGCGCCTTTTGGGATATTGGGGGGACAGGCGCTAAGGCAGATGCCACGGCGATATGGATAGCGCAATTTGTTGGTAGAGAGATCAGAGTGCTTAATTATTATGAAGCACAGGGGCAACCGTTATCGGAGCATATAGGCTGGTTGCGTCAAAATGGCTATGAGAAAGCATTGATGGTTTTGCCCCATGATGGTGCGACCAGAGACCGTGTGCACAATGTGAGTTTTGAGAGTGCTTTAAATGATGCGGGTTTTGAAACGCAAGTGATCCCTAATCAAGGGGCAGGGGCGGTTAAGATGCGTATAGAGGCGGTGCGGCGTATTTTGCCGTCTGTTTGGTTTAATGAAGAGATGACGGTAGCAGGGCGCAAAGCACTGAATTGGTATCATGAGAAATGGGATGAGAAGCGCGGCATTGGTTTGGGTGCAGAGCATGATTGGTCGAGCCATGGGGCGGATGCCTTTGGTTTAATGTGCATTGTCTATGAAGCACCCAGTGTCAAACCCAAGCAAGAGCGTTATTGCACTATGGAAAGAGAAGCGGCATCATGGATGGCATTCTAGATCAAGACTTTCAAAAAACGACAATCCTCGATGAATATGAACTCTATAAGCGTTTAAAGTCTTGGTACGCAGAAGATATTGAACATGTTAATGAATGGCGTGAACAGGCGCGTGAAGATTTTGATTTTTATAATGGTCGTCAATGGGCAGAGGAAGATCTTGCGGTTTTAAAAGAGCAACGCCGTCCTGTCATGACTTTTAACCGCATTGCACCCCTTGTGAATGCTATTGTTGGGGCGGAGCGTAATAATAAGCGCGAAGTACAGTTTCAACCACGGCAAATGGGAGCAGCAATACCCAATGAATTGCTTACTGGAGCAGCAGAATGGTTTCGTGATGAGGCAGAGGCGGAATATGCCGATTCCGATGCTTTTCAGGATATGGTTATTTGCGGTATGGGCTGGACAGATACGCGGCTTGATTATGATACAGATCCCGAAGGGATACCTGCTGTTCAACGTTTAGATCCCTTAAAAATGGTTTGGGATGCCAATGCTGTAAGACCAAATCTCATTGACGCACAGCGTATGTGGTATGTTGATCGCAAATCCGTTGAGGATGCTAAAAGTCTTTTTCCTGATGTTGCTGTTGAAGATCTTAACGCCGATTGGGCTATCGATAGTACAACCGCTTCTGAGGATTCTCATGTGTCGCTTGATGCGTATCAAGATGACTCCAATGCGACTTCTCTCTCAGATCCGTATTCTGGGAAACGCTATGTTACGCTGGTTGAATGCCGTTGGTTTGAATATGAGACCACTTACAAGGCGCCTGATCTTCAAACCGGCCAGATGCGCAACTATAGCAAACAGGAGTTTGAACAGCTTCAAAGGGTAATGCCACAATTACAAGGGGTGTGTTTTAATAAAAAAGTGGTGAGACGCGCTTTTCTGGGACGACGTCTTTTAGCAAAGCCCGATAAGCCATTAGCACCTGATGGGCAACTTGGGTGGGAGTGTATCACGGGCACGCTGGATAAGCTTAAAAACCAGTTTTACGGGATTGTTCGCCCCGCAAAAGATCCACAAAAATGGTCGAATAAATATTTTAGCCAAGTGATGTATATCCTTAATAGCCAGTCTAAGGGCGGCTTGATGGCAGAACGAGACGCTTTCGATGATGATCGCCAAGCCATGGAAAGCTGGGCGCGAACGGATACGATTACTTGGGTTAAAAATGGCGCGCTTACAGGAGGGAAAATTCAACCAAAGCCAAGTGCACAATTTCCCAATGGATTTTTCCAGCTGTTTAATGAATCGCGTGAAGCGATAACGCATGTAACAGGGTTATCGGCTGAGTTTATCGGAACACGGGAGGTCAACCAAGCCAATGTGCTGGAAAATACACGCCGGCAATCAACGCTTAATTTGCTTGCGGGGCTGTTTGATAATCTCAAGCTTTATCGGTGTAGGCAGGGAAAGATTATCCTTTATCTTATCCAGAATTATCTCTCTGATGGGCGTCTGGTACGTATTTCTGGACAAGAGAATGCCCAATATGTGCCGTTGACGCGTGAAGCTGTTACGACGCTTGAGTATGACATTATTGTTGATGATTCACCGACAAGCCCCAATGAAAAAGAGAAAACTTTTGCAGCAATTACGCAGATGTTGCCGCTGCTTGGTGGTTTCTTAACACCGGAGATGATTCCAGATCTTTTAAAGCTTTCCCCACTACCGGCAACATTGGTAGCAAATTTAACGGCAAAAGCACAGCAGGCACAACAAGAACAGCAGCAACAGCAGATGATGCAACAAAGCCAAGGAGCACAATTAACTCCAGAGCAACAAGCAAAGATTGCTGTTTTACAGCAAGAAGCGCAAGCAAAGAGCACACTCTATCAACTTGATGCGCAGCAGAAACAAACGGCATTGCAGCAGAAAAATATCGAACTTTTCTTGAAACAAGAACAAGCGCGTATGCAGCTCGAACTTCAACAGGCAAAAAATGAGATAGCGCAGCGTGACTTAGAACGCAAAGCTTTACAGGCACAGTTGGAACACTATCGAGTTTTGACAAAAAATATAATAACACATTGAAGGGACAGAATATGGAAGAAGAGTTTACGCCTGAAGAACAAGCAATCTATGATGAACATTTTGCCAGTGATAATGTTGTTGAGTTGGTCGAGCCAGAACAAGTTGAGGAAGTTGTTGATGCAGAGGAAAGTTCTGAACAACCAGCTGTAGAACCACTTCAAGAGCAGCCAAATTCTGATGTAATAGAATCTGATAAACTAGAGCAAGAGCGGCAAGCACGCCAAAAGGCAGAACAAAGCGCCATTGAAGCGCGTGAATTGGCTATTGAACTTGCGCAAAAATATGCCGCAATGCAGGAAGAAATCACGCGCCGCCGTGAGGAAAATGTTCCCTCCCTAGAAGACGACCCACAAGCACATGTTGCATGGCTTAGTCATAAGGTACAGGAACAACAGAAATTGCTTGATGAGTTTTCTCATATGAGAGAGAGCCAAGAGCGCATGAGTCAAGAGGAATATGAACGCCAAAAGTTGGGGGATTATTTCGAGGAAGCCAAAGCGCAAGTACAAGATAAATATCCAGATTTAGACAGTATCACGGACTATCTCTATGAAAGAGCAGACAGTGTCTTACAAGCGCAAGCAAGCCTTTATCCACAATGGAAAGACCCAGAGGCACGGCAACAACAAATTGGTGCTGAATTGCGCCAAATATGCCAGCAGTGTCAGAAAGCCGGTATAAATCCAATTGAGGTGCTGGTGCAAAAAGCAAAAGCTTTTGGCTATAGTGGCGCGCCCGTTAAGGACGAAGTAGGAGCTCTTCAAGAGCGTTCTCAAGCAGCGCGGACGCTTACAGCGCGCGGCGGACAAGTTCCAACAGGCGGTATGGATGTGAGAACGCTCTTTTCCATGCCAGAAGCCGAATTTGCTGTATGGGTTGAGAAAAATCCCGAAAAATTTGAACAAATTATGAGCAGAGCGTGAGATGTGCGTGGTGACGCAACAGAGAGAACCAAGTGATTGTTATCGTTTGGGGGTGCCGCAAGGCGAGTTTTAAAACCAAGAAAGGCATTGATTGAAATGGCAGTAACACAGGTAAATCTTAATGACCCATTAGCCGTTGGCGTTTGGGCTAAGATGCTAAACACAGAAACTTCAAAAGCGTTGCTCATTGCACCGCTGATGGGAAAAGGAAAAAACAGCATTATTCAAGTATTGGATATGCTAGGAAAATCCGCTGGTGACTCTGTGACGAGCGGATTAAGAGTCCAACTTATGGGGGATGGCGTTAGCGAGGGACAAACGCTGGAAGGCAATGAAGAAGCCCTCCAATTTATGAATGAAACGGTGCGTATTAACGAGCTTTCTCATGCTGTACGCGTAAAGTATGAAGGCACCATTGATCAACAACGTGTTTTATTTAATTTACGAACAGAAGCAAAGGATGGGCTTGTTGATTGGTATGCAGATCGCTTAAGTTTGATGTTCTTCATTCAGGCAGCAGGTTATACAGCACCATGGATTCACTTCGAAGGACGCAGCATAACCCTTAAACCCGTACATTATGGTTTTAATGCTCCATTAGAGCCAAGCAAACTGCGTATTATTCGTGCCAATAAGAAAAAGACTGATGAAGAACTTACAAAAGACGATGTTTTTACATTAGATCTTATAGATCGGGCTGTTGAACGCGCTAAACTTGCTAATCCACGTTTGCGTCCGGTTCGTGTTGATGGAAAATCGGCATATGTGATGTATCTCCACCCAACACAGGTAACTCAATTGCGTACCAATACAAAGAGCGGGCAATGGTTAGACATTACCAAGGCAGCTTATGATGGCTCTGGAGCTAAGAACCCAATTTTTAATGGTTCTTTGGGGATGTATAACGGTGTCATTTTGCGTGAAGCAGAGCATGTCCCCAATGGTGTTAATTCAAAGACACAAGAGCCTGTTCCCTCTGTTCGTCGTGCTGTGTTGCTTGGTGCGCAAAGTGTTATCATGGCTTATGGGCGCGTTGGCAATGGAGCAACAGGAGGCGATGGGAAAGGGGGAACACGCTATAAACTTGTTGAAGAACTGTTTGATTATCAACGTGAATTTGGGGTTGCAGCTAAAACCATTATCGGCATGAAAAAATCACGCTATACCTTGCCGCATTCTGATCAAGGGGGGCAGGATTTTGGTACGATTGTTATCCCTTCTTTTGCCGAAGCAAGCTAATTATTAAAGGATGACAATTATGGCAGAAAAATCGCTAATTACACAGGAACCTGATGAAACCGTTGAAACAGTTGAAACCGTTGGCATGACAGATGAGGGATTGCCACCTGTTTTGCAAGGACGCAACAACTCTACGCAGCAGGTTAGTTATTTACGGGCGCGTGTTAAATGTACAGACCAAGGGTTGATAACAAAAATTGGCGTTCTACCCCGAGGGGCTTTTATAAAAAGTATTACAGCTTATACCATGGAGGATTTTGAAGATGTAACAGCTACATTTGGAAAAGAGCCTCATGGTAATGATTATGGAGATGTAGGGCTTCGGCAATCTACCGATGGCAATCTGTACATACCCATGGAGGAACGAGATGTTCCATTAGAAGCTGAAAGTACGATTTACATGACACGAGACAAGAAAAGCACCAAAGGTGATGCTGAGGTGATTGTTGAGTTTTACACTAATCGTTAAAGGCAAGGGGGCGTTTATTGCTTGCGTCCCCCTCCTATACAAGATGCCCCAAGACATTTGGAAGAGGGTGATATGACAATAATAGTACAGACAGGTGGTCCGATTGGAGACAAACAGACCATTGCTCCTTGGGATAAAAATTTTATCCAGATGATCAATGATATTCAGGATGAAATAGATGATCAAACAGATGAGTATGTTGATCAAGTGCAAAGGGCGATATTTTCGGCTATTCGCTTTTGTGAACGATTGCCTTTTTATTTCAATGAAAGCCGCGAAGTTGTTTTTACCACTCTAAAGGGCAAAAGCCGTTATGGCGCCGAGGCACATCCCTCTATAACAGGGGCTGTTCGCATTGTTGATGCTTATATTTATGAAGATAATCACAGCAAAGCAAAGCTTTTGCAGGTAGATCAGCTTGTTATTGAGAGCCTTGAGGATGATTGTAGCCATGGCATGCCTACACGCTATGCTTATTTTGAACAAAAGCTTGTCTTGTATCCAACACCAGAGCGCGTTTATTCTATCAGGCTTATTCTTGACCCTGTAAGAATAAAAGATATTGAGAGTGCACAAGAAGCGTCCATATGGTTTTGTGAAGCCTATGAACTGATCAAAACGCGTGCAAAATATGAAATTTATACCAATATTATTAAAGAACCACAGATGGCAGCTGCAGCTTTTGCCATGTATCAAGAGCAACTCGATGCGCTTCAAATTGAAACATCACGGCGCAAGAATTTGTTAAAAATTCAACACACGGATTTCTGATGACCTTTATTCCTATTGCTGAGTATAGACCAGATGTTGCATTTATTAATAGTGGTTATTCTAGTGAGATCGTGAACGTTTTACCTGCACCAAATTCGTATATTCCGTTTCCCATTGTGGCGCCGGTCTCAGATCCTTTTCCGGATGTGATTTTGGGGGTCTATGCTGTGCGCTCATTGGGTGGTGTGCGCATCATTGTGGGGGCACCAACAAAACTTTATGAATACGACAACAGCACGCGCGGCTGGAAAGACATTAGCAAGCCTCACACACAGTATCATGCCAATGAGACTGCACTTTGGTCTTTTGCTTCCTTTGGTGATCATATCATTGCTGTTAATAGCAATGACCCACCACAAATGCTTTCGTTAAAAACGGATGAAAGGTTTTGTGATTTGAGCGGTAATCCCCCGCGTGCTGGACTTGTGCGTGTGTGGGGTGATTTTGTTTGCCTGATGCAATTAACAGATAAGCCAAACCGTGTTCAGTGGTCAGGTTTGAATGATGCGACACATTGGACGGTTGGGGAGAAAAGTTGCGATTATCAAGATTTTCCCGATGGAGAATATGTTCAAGGATCTACGGAATCAACAAATCCACTTATTTTCATGCGCTCCGCCATTTATCACGCAACCTTTGTACCAGGCTCTAAAATTATCTTCAGTTTTGCAAAAATAAAAGACAAAATAGGGGCGAAAAGCAGCACAGCAATTGCAAGCCGTGGAGACTGTACTTTCTTTGCATCTGATGATGGTTTTTATCAAATCAACAGTGCTGGTGAAATGCTCCCTATTGGCTTTGGAAAAGTCGATAAAACTATCTTCACACTTTACAATAACTTTGCCATTGATGAGATGAGGGCATGTATTGATCCGGTCTATTCTCGTGTTTATTTTTCTATCAATGATAACACCGAAGGGATGCATATTTATGTTTATGATTGGCTCTTACAAATATGGAGTGTCATTAAGGGGCAGAACCTTCTCTTATTTCCCCTTTTTGCAGCCGGTTATACATTAGAAGGCTTAGACGAAGTACAAGAGAGCTTGAAAGATTTACCAGCTTCTCTTGATAGTAAAATGTGGCAAAATGGTGCGCCTGTTTTGGGAGCCTTTACGCCAGACAACACATTTGGTTTTTTTGCAGGTCCTCCGATGGAAGCAGTTATTGCTTCACAAATTGTGGGGGATACGGGCAGGCAAATCAACCTGATGAGTGAGGCTTTTGTTCAAGCGGATACAACAAAAGGTTTTTTAAGTGTTGGGGCGGCATTTATCATTGATAACAAGAACCAATTAAATTGGGCTAAAGAGCGTTATGCCGGCTATAATATTGGGATGTATAATATCCGCTCACGGGCGCGTTATCACGCTTTGCGTCTGAGAATACCAGAAGGCACGCCATGGACGCATATAACAGGCTTTGATGTAACGCTCAAACCCGCGGGCATAAGATGAGTTTTAAGATCTATAATACAGAAAAATGGAGCGCTGAACAAATGGCGCCCTATTTTGACAATGTCATAAAATCGATAGCTTATTTTAATCAAAAATTCCCTGATGATTATAATACAGAGACCATTTTAAATGATATCTTGAAGGGAGAAAAAGTTCTTTGGATTATCGTTGATGCGCATGAAAACTTTATGGCGCATGTCACAACACAGTTACAAGAACTCGTCACTGGAGCATTAAGGGCGGTTATTGTCACACTTGGTGGAAAGGGAGGAGCGCCCTTAACGAAGCTTATCACTCAGATTGAAGCTTATTACAAGGAAAAAGGGGCAAAAGAGCTTGTCATCATAGGCAGGCGAGGGTGGGAAAAATCTCTTAAAACGCATGGATATCTCGTTAATCTTTTAGAATATAGAAAGCAGCTTTAACATGGGAAAAAGTTCTAAACCAATCCAGAATACCCAAAACACGACGCAAACAAATGAACCCCCTGCATGGGCAAAAGGTATTTTTGAACATGCCGCTAAGGATGCCATGACTTTTTATAACCAAGGCAGCGGAAAAGCCGTTTATGACGGGCAGCGTGTTGCGGGTTTAAGTGATCAAACAAAGAATGCGATTAATGGGCTTAGCAATAATACGCATAACTATGATAACAACACTTTAAATGGAATAGCGACAGGGCAAAATGCAACAAGCCAAAACTTAAAGAACATGGCTTCAGGGCAACAAATAGGCAATAACCCTTACTTTGATGAAGCGCTTCAAAACACATTAAATAAGGCAACAAATTCTATTAATAGTTCATTGGCAGGTGCTGGGCGTTATGGTTCTGGGGCGCATACTGGGGTTTTGGCTGATGAATTGGGGGGCATAGCAACACAAGCTTTATCACAGCAATATAACCAAGATGTCAACAACATGATGAATGCCAATGGTCTCATTGACCAAGCAAACCAAAATCAGTTGGCGGGCGCCAATAACTTCTTTCAAGGTCAAGGTCAGGCAAATCTTAATGCGTTGACGGGAGGGAGTGTACTTGATGCCAATCATCAACGGCAATTAGATGAAGAGCGGCAAAAATGGGAGCAGCAGAACAATCTTGATTGGGACCAGTTAAGTAAGTTGCTTGCAGCTGGTGGGGCTGTTGCTGGAAATTATGGAACGCGAACAGGACAAATGACGACATTGACTCCACAGCCAAAACCTAATCCGTGGGAGATTGTTGGAAATGTTGGAACTATCCTTGGTACTTTTGCTGGGCTTAGTGATATCAGAGCAAAAGAAAACATCAGAGAAGCTGGGCAGAGAAATGGCTATAAACTCTATGAATACAACTACAAGGGGCACCCAGAGCGCTATCGCGGGGTGATGGCACAGGATGTTTTGAAGTCAAAGCCAGAAGCTGTTTTCTTGCATAAGGCGACAGGTTTTTTGCATGTGGATTATAGCAAGCTTGGCTTTGAGATGGAAAGGGTGCAGTGATGTTTTGGCGAGAAGAATTAAATGCATTAGAGCGTGAAAAAGCTTATAGAAAGCGTAAAGCGTTGGAACTTGCTGCTTTTAGCACAAACTCTTTTGATGTGAGCAATGGGGATAATACTCCACAAAAATTGAGTCCTACAGAGCTTATTCGTGGTTCTCAAGCAGGGACAGAACAAGCTGGGAAAAAAACGCCAGCAGAATTGATTATGTCTACAGATGATTTAAAGCGCCAAATGCCTCCATTGCCGGATGTTTCAAAGGATACTGTTAAGGTACAAGAGGCGCCAGAGCAACAAAAGTATGACTTCTCAGATCAGGGAGGTGTTGCATCAATGATTCCTCAATCTCCACTCGTTGCGAACATTGATCAGTCTAATGGGGATGAAGCTGGGCGACAGCAAAAAGATGTGATGGATTATATTGCTCAACTTAATGAGAAATCTATAGCGGAAAACTCTTTGAAAAACGATTCTGGAAATGATGAGGAAAAGCTTTTTGATGCACCTATAGGAGAAGAAAAACATTTGAATGCACACTTACCAGAAGAGGAGCATTTAAAAGCAAGTGGTGATCTTGAACAAAAAACAGATTATATCAAGTCACTTGATAACTTTGTTCAGACAGGAGCAAATCCAAGTAGCTTATGGGAGCGTTTTAGAAAATCAGAATTTTCCGAGCATCTCATGGATTTTTTTGCAGGGTTAGCATCAGGAAAGACACCACAGGAAAGTTTTTCAAATGCGGCGCTTGTTATGCGGCAGGGCAATAATGTACGTGCTCAAAATAGACCAATTTTTGAGTTTTTACGCTCTAAAGGATATAGTGATAAAGACGCACAAGCAATCATGCAATATCCAGATCTTGCCATGAAAGTTATAGGCAACACGTTAAGCCCTCAAGAAGGCTATAGAACATTGACATCAGAAGAAAAGGCAGAGCAAGGATTGCCTGAGGATATGACTTTCCAAGTCTCAACAAGCACAGGGAAAATTATCCCAGTCCAAGGGGGACAACGTTCCACTGCTTCTGGATTAGGGGGAAATACTGATGGCATGCTGTCAAAGCCTGAATCAGGTTATATGTATGTTAAGGATGAAAATGCACTTGGTGGCATACGTGCGGTGCCAATTGCAGGCAGTGGTTCAGAACATAAATTAATTCAAGAACAGAAGGAGGAGGAGCGTAAAAACCAACAAATGCAAATGCGAATTCTGGAAACAGCAGACAGGTCAAATCGTATACTCTCAGCATCTAAAGAATTGCTAAAAACTATTGAGGAACACCCGCATGTTGTTGGTTTCACGGGTTCTATAGGGTCGTTCCTTCCTAATTCTAAGGCAAAAGATTTTGGGCATATGCTCGATTCATTGAAGGCAAGTATCGGGCTTGATGCCTTGAGAAAAGCAAAAGCATTTTCACCAAATGGCGCATCTGGCTTTGGGAATTTGTCTAATATGGAATTGCAAGCATTGCAAAACTCTGTAGCAGCACTGTATCAAGATCTTTCTGCAGAGCAAATGAAGAAATCTTTAAAAACAGTTATTGACACTTTCAATAAATCCAATGCAGCAACGCGCGCAATTCTTTTTGGTGGTGCAGAAGCAACAAACGAGCTCGTTCGAGCCGCCTATGGGCAAGATGCTTATAAGGGAAATCATGCACAGTCAAATGATCCACTAGAAAAACAGATAGAAGCATTGCCGGAAGGCATGTTGTTCGTTGATAGAGATGGACGCATTAAGGAGAAACAAACCAATGGCTGAAGTAATCCCCCCTCTTATTAATCGTAAAAACACAAGAGTCATTGGGCACATAAGTGACTATACACCAGAACAGCTTCAAGAGCTTTTCGCGAAGAATAAGGAAAGGCTAAGTGGTTCTGTTACAGGAAATAATGGTGCAACAGAGGAAACAGAAGAAGATGGTCCACATCCAAGTGTTGCGGGTGCTTTTGGATGGGGAGCTCTTCATGGGTTAACTATGGGCTATGATGATGAAATAGCCGGAATATCAGAAGCGGGTCCTATTGCTTATTGGATGGGAGATAAAGAGGCAGTCAAAAAGTATAATGAAGTGACAAAGCGATGGCGTGATTATCAAAGAGCGGCGAACCGAGATCATTTTTATGCATCTCTTGCGGGGAATTTAACGGGTGCTGCGGCACCCGTAATTGCTTCTGCCCTCTTTCCACCCGCGGCAGGGGCTACTGCTGCTGCTCGTGCGGCAATTGGGGCTGATGTTGTGCTGGGAGGAAGAGCTGGTGTTGCAGGAGCACAAATAACCAGTAAAGCTTTAGCAGCAGGAGAAAGGGCGGTGCAATCTGCTTTAGCTGAGGGTGCGGAACGGGCAGCGGCAAAAGCTGCAGGTGAAGCAGCAATGAAAGCAGTAGCAAGTAAAGAGGCGGCAAAATTTAGCTTGGGGCGTGCAGCAAAAACTGGAGCCATTTATGGTGGAATAGCAGGCAGTGGTGAAGGGGAAGGGCTTGCAGATACTCTAGTGTCTGCTGGGTTTGGTGCAGGGTTAGGCGTTGCAACACCATTTGTGGCACATTCTGCTTTAAAGGTTACACCTTTTGTTACAAAACCATTCAAAGTAACGGCTTCTGGTGTTAAGAAAACATCTGCTGTTGTCAAAAAAACAGCTGAGAAATTGTTTGGTAAAACTGAACCAATAACACAAGGTGTAGAAAAAGAAGCATTTCAGATAAGCGATAGAGCGCTTAGGGATGTAAGCCAAACTTTAGGGGATGAAGGTGTTGATAAACTTGAAAGAGCATTAAAACAGCGAGGTCCTGATTCAATGATTATTGATCTTCATGATGAGCTTGCTAAAAGAGCTTTTAAGGCAGCAAAAAAAGACCATGATACATATTCGCTCATAAGTAATCGTTTGGGAGCTAGACAAGATGCGAGTGCACTGCGGGTAAAGGATGCGTTGACAGATGTGATGGGTCCAAAAGTAGATACGCTTGATTTAAAGCAAGAGATTATCAAACAAGCACAGAACAAGGCTGAACCATTTTATGAGAGGGCGAAAGCTTCTCCCATTTCTAATGCTGTCAGTAAAGATTTATCGCGGTTGCAAGAAACTCCTGCCTTCCAAAAAGCCTATAAAAAAGCAATTGCGCAAATGCCAAATGAAGCGGATGCAACAGTTATAGGGAGCAATGGATATCCAAAGCTGAATATGCGAATTTTACATAAGATGAAAGAGGTTTTGGATGATCAAATTAATTCTGCGCGCATCAAAGGAAAACAAGGATATGCGCGAGATTTGACTCTGTTCAAACAACGCATTCTGGACGTTTTAGATACGTCCTCTCCAGATTATGCTAAAGCACGGAAAATTTATTATGACGAGCGTACTATTGGTGATGCCCTCGAGCAGGGAGAGCAAGCACTGAAGAAGAGCGTTAATCTCGACACAATTAACAGTCAACTTTCGGATTTTGGGTTGATGGAAAAAGAGGCTTTTCAAAAAGGTATACGGTCGCAACTAGAACATGCGGCAGGCAATGCACAGAATTTTGACCACAATCTTTTGAGTTTGTTTGACACGCAAAATGGTCAAGAAAAGTTGCAGCGTATTTTTGGCGAGGATAAAGCTAAGCAACTTATGAAAGTGTTGCGACCAGAAGTGGAAAGAACAAAGCTTTTTGCACGCTTGCCAAACCATATAGGTGAAGTGGAAGAGAGGGGGAAACAACAGACTATGGGTATAGGAAAGATTGCTTTCATCAAGGCAGTTGTAAAAAATTTCGCAAGAGAATTTGGACGCAAATTCTCAAGCGTCCATAAAGATACTGAGAGAGATATTGCAGCGCTTATAACAGCGCGGGAAAAAGGAGATTTTGGGTTAGCAAGAGAAAAAGCCATTGAATTAATTAAGAAGTTTCATGAAGCAGAAAAGAAACGCTTAATAACACGAGAAAATTATACGAAATTCATTAATTTTGTTGGCATTATTTTGAATAGCAGCGTTGATAGAACGGTTATAAACTAATGATCAATTTTCATCCTAAAGTGAAGCGTGCTATCTCACAGGCAGCACAAAAATATGGTTTACCAGAAAGCTTTCTTGAACGTGTTGCTATGATAGAAAGTAATGGTAATCCAAATGCAAAAAATAAGAACAGCAGTGCAGGGGGGCTGTATCAATTTCTCGATTCAACAGCAAAACACTATCAACTGAATGACAAGTTTGATCCCTTTCAAGCAACCGATGCTATGGCACGGTTAACGAAGGATAATACGCGTTATTTAGTCACAGCATTAGGCAGAGAGCCATCAGAGGCAGAGCTTTACCTCGCACACCAACAAGGACCAGCAGGGGCAGTAAAGCTTATCAAAAATCCACATATTCCAGCAAGCCAGCTTTTAGGTCGACAGGCAGTCACACTCAATGGTGGCAATATGGAAGCTACAGCAGGGGATTTTATGAATCATATTTATGGGCTTTACAATAAAACGGGAGATGCTTTGAAGAGAACGATACAGCAAAACCAAAGCAATGGACAAGCAGCACCAAACGAGGTGGGTCCTTTGCGTGGGTTTGAGAGGCTTCAAAAGACACTTCAAGGTAATCAAGTGGGTCAAGGTGATCAAGGGGGCAACCAATTGATGGCATATGACACGCCATTCCCAAACAGAATGATGGCACCTGAAAGCAGAGACAATTTAACAGGACAGATTATGGAAACCACACCATTGCAAGCACAAGGTATTGATGCAGGTGCTCTTAAAAAGGGCTTTTCCGGTTTGCTTCATTTAATGAGAGAGAATGGAGAACGACAAAAACAGCAGGCACAGATGGTACAGCAACAAATGTTACAGCAACCAGTCATGGCGGGTTTCTCACAATCGACTGGGGGACCGACAGATTTAACACCTCTTATTGATCCTTCTAGGCGGCAATCTGTTGGTTCCTATGGGCGGCAAAAAGAAGAGCAATTGCGCGAAGAGCTATTAAGAAGAACGGGAGCTTATCATGTCTGATATTTATGACTGGTCACTCACAGCTGATCAAAATGCGAATTCCGATAGTATCATTAATTGGGCAGAAGGGCAGCCGCCTAGTTCTGTTAATGATAGTGCGCGGGTCATGATGCAGCGTATACGTGAATATCTTGCCGATAATGGTGGTTCTCTTGACTCAAAGTTTATTGTGAATGGAAAGGAACAAACAACATCAATCACGTTGACGACGGTTTCGCCAATAGCAAAATATAAAAACGATATCATTATCCGCTTTAAGGCGCGTGGTATAAATATTGGTACGACAACAATAAACATGAATAATATAGGAGCAAAGCCACTCTATAAAGCCACCAGCACGGGAATAGTATCATTGACAGGTGGTGAGTTACAAACAAATGGTATTTATGAAATAGTCTATAATGATGGCGTATCAACAAAAGGTCTTGATGGCTGGTATCTTTTAAACCCTACCCCCATTCCACCACCGAAGGTCGAAACCTTTCCTTGTGGTTTTATTGCGACCTTTGCTATGCAAGAAGTCCCAAACGGCTGGCTTTTATGTGATGGCGCTACTTATGAACGCAAGGATTATCCGCAATTATTCAAGGCGATAGGGGATAAATGGGGAAAAAACAGCGATACAACCTTTAAAGTTCCAGACTTTAGAGGAATGTTTTTGCGCGGCTTTGATAATGGGCGCGGTTTAGATCAAAATAGAGACTTCGCAGAGGTGCAAAAAGACAGCATTAAATCTCATACACATGCTTGTACCATTGAAGAGGCAGGTCAACATACGCATAAGCATGATTATTCTATGGTTACAAGAGTTGGTCAAATAGGTGGCAGAAATCCTGCTTTTGGTAATTCATATTATACAAAAGATACACAACCTGCTGGAGTGCACACGCATAAGGTAACGATTTCTTCAACGGGCGAGGCAGAAACACGCCCTGTTAATGTACCGGTTGTTTATGCCATAAAATCGTGAGTTTTTCAAATGATCAATAATCCGTCTGCTATTGATGATATTGCGGACGCGGAGCAAATCCGCGTCCTTTTTTATGCAAGCAATCGAATGGTTCATGCACCCTTAAATAAGGTACTTGATCTCGTCAAAAGCGACATACAGCATGATCTTTTAAGCGCTTTGGCAGAATATAAAGAAGCGACAGATCAACGCATAGAGATCATGCAAAAACTTATTGATGAATTGCAGTCCTCTCTCTCACACAACAAGACAACGAACTGATTAAGGAATGAAACGCGATGCCATTACCCTATCACACACATATATTTAAGCTTGAACCAGCAACAAAAGAAGAAGTCAAAGAAGGTGTTTTAGATAGTAAGGCTCTTGCACCTGTTTCAGTGGGGAGTGCAGCAGCTTATGAGGTAGAATATTTTGCAACCGCTGCTCAAGGAAAAAAGGCTGATGATGCTATTGCAAAGAGAGATATTGGAGCTCTTGCTTACAAAAATAAGGTCACAATTCACGATATTGAAGCAAGTGGTGAAGCGCATGAGAATGCGATTTTATCAGGCGCTGGCTGGGTAAAAATATCGCCTTTAGGGATTGGCGATATGAAGGCTGCTACATATGATCCCGACAATGTGGGGGCAAATGCATTTTCTATGGAAAATATGCACGAGGGTCCTACCAAAAAGATCTTAACCATAGAGGAAAGATCAAAGCTACGATGGTTGAGTTCTACGCAGCCAACGATGGAAAAATGGCGGAGGGGAGATGAAGGTGTTTATTATCCCATATCTCCGGTAGATCTCAAAAATACCATTCGTTATTTTGTAGGCTCAAAGTCTTTTGGTATGTCAAAATCAGTTTATGATCCAGATAAAATAGAAAAAGATGTATTTGATATGGAGAATATGAAGGAAGGGAAAAAGCATCTTATCTTAACTCCTCCAGAACGTGCACAGATTGCAAAAATTGATAAAGTTGAAGATGTTGCACAACAAGGGATTCATGTTGCAAGTGAAGCGAAGAACGTTGCAGATAGTGCATTAAGAACAGCAAATGATGCAAAAGCTTATGCAGTAGATGCAAAAAAAACGGCTGAGACAGCACAAAAAACGGGAGACAGTGCAAAAGCTGAGGCAAATATTGCGCAAACAGCAGCCGATAAAGCGCAAGATACAGCACATAGTGTACAGAAAAAAGTTGATCTCATTCAACCTCTTGGCAAACAAGACTGGATTGATGGCACAAAAACAGTGGATGCACTTATCTCACCAGCCAAACTGATGGCTTCAATCAAAGCAAATAGTAGCAATAGCAGCGGCGGTAGCAACAATGGTGGCGGGGTTAGAAAACCTGTTGAAATTCTGATGACAGAAAGCGGAGATATTCCATTGCCTGATGGTATTACTGCTGACACCGATATCGAAGTATGGGCTTGGGGCGGTGGAGGTGGTGGCGTTAAGGATGGCGGCGGCGGCGGCGGTCAATGTGTGCATGTTAAAATGAAAGGTTCTGATTTAGATAAATTAAAAACAGCTTACATTGGTCGTGGTGGTAAAGGTAATGACAGTAACATTTTGTGCAATGGTGGTAGAACAATGATCAAAGGGCTTGTTACAGCAGAAGGAGGATATTCCGTTTCCATGACTCTCGTTAACTTTGGAGGGAAAGGCGGCGATGGAGGAGGAAACAGGGAGGGCAGCAGTGGTGAAAGCTTTATTTTTTCTGGTGGTAATGGTGGAGGGAGTGGAATAGACGGCAAGAGAGCTGGTACTGGTGGAAGTTCTTTTCTTGGCGGCGGCGGCGGCGGCGGCGGTAAATGTAAGGGTTCTATCATGGGGCAGGGTGGTGAGAGTTACAAAGGTGGTAACGGTGGTAGAGGTGGTAAAGAATGTGGCGGCGGCGGCGGTGGATATTTTGATGGGAAACACGGAAGCGACAAAATTGGCGGCGACGGCGGTGATGGAGCAGTACTCATAAAGGTATATTTATAAGGTGAATTGAACAATGGCACGGAAAATAAGTAAAGATTGTTTATACTGTTTAAAAAAGTGGGAAGGTTTGCGCTTGCAGGCTTATCAAGATGCTTCTGGCATATGGACGATTGGTTATGGTCATACGAAAAAAGCCGGTCAACCAACAGTTGTTGAGGGTATGGTGATTACAGAAAAAAAAGCTGAAAACATGCTTTTAGCAGATTTGCGGCAATATGAGAGGGCGGTAGAAAAAGCAGTTTGTGTGAATTTAAGCGACGAGCAGTTCGGCGCTCTTGTTTCCTTTTGTTATAATGTGGGTATTGCAGCTTTCCAAAACTCTACATTGCTTAAAAGGCTTAATCGGGGGGATTATGAAGCGGTACCAACCGAATTGCAGAAATGGACCAAAGCGGGAGGCAAACGTTTACAAGGTCTCGTACACCGGCGTGTAGCAGAGGCAGGGCTATGGGCGAAAGGGGCTTATGTTTCTTCTAATTATCAAACAGTAGAAACGAAACAACCAACAGGGTTTCTCAAAGCAGAAGCATTGGCACCGATTATTGGTTCTTTCTCAGGTCTTGGTGGGTTTTTAGCGGGCAATGGACCAATCCAATGGGCTTTAGCCGCCATTATGGTTTTAGCGGCATGTACTGGCATTTTCTTTGTTGCTAAACGCTTTCAGGAGCACCGCCTATGATCTTATGGATGAAAAGAAACTTGATGGTAACAGGTGCGGCTTTAGCCGCTTTTTTTATTGCCTTAGCAAAAGCTTTTACTCTTGGGAAAAAAGTAGAGCAACAAAAGCAAACAGAAAAAGCTTTAAAAGCAGCCACAACACGGCTTGAGGTGGAAAGTGAAGTTAATCAAAAAAGTGATGCTGATATGCGTGCTGCTCTCTCTCACTGGTTGCGCGACAAATAAATATGTTTCTTCTTGTGTTGGTTGGTTACCTATTTATTTAAGCCGGCAAGATCTGAACACCATTAGCTCAAACTTAGCAAGAGAGATCTTAAAGCATAACAAGCAGGGTCAACGCTTGTGTGGGTGGAAACATGGTTAGAAAAAAATCCAAAAAACACACAGAGCTTACAGAATCAGAAAAAGAAATGCTTCAAGAAATGATCATCACCTATCAAAGCGTGAAAATGATGTCTCGCTTGATGAAGTGGATAGCATTTTTTCTTTTTTTGCTTATCCTCGATTTTGCACGCCTCATGGACGCGCTAGATAATGTCATTGCACATTTAAAGCAGTGGTTTTCAAAAAATTAAAAAAACCATTATAGTAAAAAATCAGTTAACAAAAACCTGAGAATTTCTGCTAGAATCACGAGAGAGCTTCTTTTTTAATAGGATTTTTTAGATGCCAACACCATTTGGTAAAACCTTACGCAAACTTCGCATTGATCATTCAGAACGCCTTTTAGATATGGCTAAAAAATTAGATATATCTGTAGCATTTTTATCATCTGTAGAAATTGGCAAAAGATCTGTTCCTGTAGGATTAGAGGAAAAGATAATTGAACTCTATACTTTAGATCAAGAGGTAGCAGAAATTTTGAGAAGAGAATCGGATGCTTGTCGCAAAAGTTTCACTATAAAGCCTTCTGATACATTCAGATGTGAAGCTGTTGGTATGTTCTCTAGACTGATAAACATTATTTCACAAGAAGATTTAGAACTATTAAAAAAATTATTAGAGAAAGCTGGCAAAAAGAATGCGCTTCGTAGAAGCATGTTCGAGAATCCTATTCCCGAACCTTTATTGTAGTTTGACACTAGGTTTTGTACTAAGTGGGAAAAGGTGGGATTAGGTAGGAATACGTGGTAATTTGTTGTTTTTATGTATAAAATTTAGCATTAAATGCGCGTTTTGTCAAAATAGATTTTGACACCTAAAATTGTAAAAAAGAGCGAAAATCAGAAAAAAGTGCGTTTTCATGGTAAAAATGAGAGAAGGCTTTGAAAGGTCTTTGAAAACCCTGTGAAAAATTTTGAAAAGTCTGTGAAAGCCCAGAAAACCGCCTTTGAAGACCCTGTGAAAAAAATTCGGTAAATTGTGAAGCTTACTCCGAAATCAGCCAAAAATAACCAAAAAAGCAAAAAAGATTTCCATATATAAGTGGAAATCTCTAAAAATTGAGTAAAAAGTATTGTTTATCAATAATTTATATAAATTTTTTAATGTAAAAAGATTTCCACTTTCATTTTTCATTTTAGAGAGGCATTAAGCTGTATCTTATGTAGTTTCTGAATGCGCATTTTCAGCCTCTATTTGACGCTTTAAATGCAATTTTAGAAGAGGTAAAATAAGCTCGACTTCTTCCGTGTCGTTGATATCTTGAACAAGCTCTTGCAGTTTTCCATAAAGTTCTGCCGCGAGTTCCGCTATATCTTCAGGGGGGATCTTTATATTTGCATCGCGATGGGTTGTATAAGCTATGCGACCAAGCTTTTTCATGAGTCCAGTGGGAATAGTGGGTGCTTTAAAACCTGCTGCTTTCGCTTTTGCCATGTCTGTAAACATTTCGCCTTCACCCGTAACGAGCCAATGAGGATTAATGTTATAGGCCGTATAATAGGCGTTAATTGTTGAGCATGTTGGTTCGTGTGCTCCAATTTCATAATTGGCAAGGGTGCCACGTTGTAAATTAAGCCGTTGCGCAAAGATACTACGTTCTTCATTTCCGTAGATTCGTCTTATTTCACGTAGGCGTTTTGCCAATGGTGTTTTAGGTTCTAGTTCGGGGCGTGCCAAAAATGCTCCTTATTCATATTTAGGTTAGCTTAAATTACAGGATTTTAAAAAGAGCTTCCCCCATTCATCTTAGAGTAGCATTAAGCCGTATTTTGTGCAGCTTTGGAGTGTTCTTTTTCAGCTTCTATTTGACGCTTTAAATGAATTTTAAGAAGAGGGAAAGTCGCTTCTACTTCTTCCGTGTCGTTGATGTCTTGAACAAGCTCTTGCAACTTTATACAAAGCTCTGCCGCTAATTCCGCTATATCTTCAGGGGGGAGTTTTATATTTGCATCGCGATAGGTTGTATAAGCTATGCGACCAAGCTTTTTCATGAGACCAGCAGGGATAGTTTGTGGTTTAAAACCAGCTGCTTTCGCTTTTGCCATATCACTAAACATTTCGCCTTCTCCAGTGAGAAGCCAATGAAAGTCTACGCCATAAATTTTGTGATAGGCAATTACGATAGATGCTGGTGGCTCATTTATACCGAGCTCATAATTTGCAAGCGTATTTTTTGCCAAATTAAGAGATTTGGCAAAAGCACCGCGTTCTTCGTTTCCGAGGATTCGTCTTATTTCACGTAGGCGTTTTGCCAATGGTGTTTTAGGTTCTGTTTCTAAACGTGCCAAAAAAATACCCATTAAGACCATTTTACGGGTTGACAAACCCGTAAAATGGTTTTAACTGTTATTACCGCCCGATATAGAGGGCAGATATTTTACAATTAACCCCACAAAAAACGGATGGTTTGAGCATCCGTTTGAAGCAGGAGCGAAGTTTATGACAACCACCCAAACATGCATCCAAGTATGGGATCGCCATAGTATTTTAGCCGAGCTACGCCGCCGTAATATGACCTTGGCGGAGCTCGCGAAAGCTTATCAACTCTCGTCATCCAGTGTTCAACACATTTGGACACGGTCTAACGAGAAAGCCGAACGTGCTATTGCCGATTTTATCGGTTTGCCCGTCGAGCAGGTTTTTAGCGACCGCTACCCCAAAAGTCGCCGTCGCATTTTTAAAGCAGCAAAACATGCCAATACAGATTCGCGTGCGCATTCTGCTTTGCGTGGGAATGCTGCTTGAACTTCGTTACACGGCTTTGCGTTTTTGCGCATTTGCCATGAATTTAAATACCATAAGATAAAAAGGTTTATCAATGTCTAAAGATCAATACGAAATGGGCAAGATAAATTGCAGAGAGTTGCATCATAGAACAGCCGTTTGGATGGGTTGGTTTTGGCGGTTAGATGGTGGTCATATTGTTTTTATAGGGGGTGGTTATGGTTGCTGCTTATAATTTATGGACCCCAGATGTCAGAAACGATATCGTTAATCCTTATTCAGAAGTTGAACGTTTACAGGTGATGCTTTCCTGTTCTTTAAAAGCCGTGAGTCGTGGATTTAAGCATCTGCCGATCCGGTATATTATTGACCCTCCGCATGGCTTATTTGATGCGGCGTTAGCACGACAGATTGTTATTCATATCTTGCATTATCAGTTTGAGGTGCCACGGCGGCGTATTGTTGCGATACAGGCACGTCAGCGGACTTCTATTTCTCTATCTATGCAAGTGATTAACCGGCGTTTGGAAGAACCCGTTTTTGCGAAAGCTTATCGAAGATGGGCGGGGCGTGCGATGGATTTATTCTTTAAAGAGATCAGAAAGGCGGCGGCGTGATGGCACAGTTTCAAAAGCTTGCTCTTGATGTGATTGTGGTGCCGGAGCGTATACGCCCTGTGGATGATGAGCATGCCAAGGCGCTTGCGCAATCGATGGCGCGGGAGGGATTGATGAATCCGATTACGGTGCGCCATACCCCCAATGCTAAAGAGGGCAATTATACGCTTATTGCTGGTGCGCATCGGCTTCGTGCTGCGGAGCTTTTGGGCTATAGTGACATTGATGCCGTTGTGGTGCAGGCTGATAAGGACAATGCTGCGCTTTTAGAAGTGGCTGAAAACCTCTTTCGCAATGAATTGTCTGTTATTGATCGTGCGCTTTTTGTCCAGACTTACCGCGAATTGTGGGAAAAAAAGTATGGGGAGATTAAGGTTGGTGGGGACAGAAAATCAAAGGGTAAACATTACCCTTTGATCGGTGGTAATCAATATACAAAGGACAAAGTGGCAAAGGTGCAAGTTGCACCTTTGCCAAATGATAGTTCTTCAGAGCATCATGAAACTGGGTGTGAAGGGGATGAAAAATCAAAGGATCAAGTTGATCCTTTGATCGGCGGTGATGGACATTTAGAGAAATTGGATCAAGTTGATCCTATTTTTTATACGAGTGAAGAAAGTGGCGCAAAAGGGATAACTTTGTGCTTTTCTAAACATGTGGCGGATCGTATTGGTTTGTCTCAAGTTTCAGTAAAACGTCTTAACAACATTGCTCAGCATTTACAGCCAGAATTACGCTCTGTTTTGCGTGGGACAGCCTTGGCAGATAATCAAGCGCAGTTGTTAAAATTAGCAAAGATGGAGCCGGTTGCGCAACGGCGGGTGGCGATTGCTTTGCAACAGGTTGAGGGGGATTTACGGCGGGCTGTTGATTTGGTCAATGGGATTAATACACCTCCGCAAATTAATGAACAAGAGCGGGTTTTTGCTCAGTTATTGGGTGTTTGGCAGAGAGCAGATGCGCAGACAAAGGCGCGGTTTTGTGATTATTTGAACAAGCAATCAGGGGAGGAGCAGGCATGAAGAGGCATGGTTGCGGGCAGCTTGATTTTTTCCAAAAGCCGGTTTTTCCCTGCCGCGAACCCGTTGCGCAGATTGATTTAGGGCGGTTTCGCTCACGCATTAAGCGTGCGATGGCGCGGGCTTTGAGAGAATGCCGGCATGAGCGCAGTGTGATTGCGGAGCGTATGGCGCATTATTTAGGGATTGGGTGTTTAAGTAAGGCGAGTTTGGATGCTTATGTGGCAGAAAGTAAGCAGGTAGATATTTCCTTGCCGCGTTTTAAGGCATTTGTGCGGGCGACAGAGGCATTTTGGCTCTGGGATGAGGTGGTGAGTGAAGATGGATTGTTGCTGTTGCAAGGGGATGAGGCACGTTTAGCAGAGATTGCGCGGCTTCAGCAGGAACAGCGGGAGATTGCAGCGCAATTGAAAGCCATGCGCGCAACGCCGGTTCGCATTAAAAGGGGGCAGCCATGAAGGAATGGTTTACTATTGCCGAATTGGCTGAAGCAGCTTTGCCAGGGTTGCCGAAAACATATAAAAGTCTTGAAAACCACGGACGGGCATATTGGAGAAAAAACTCTGAACTTTCGAGGAAAGTGGGAGGCAAAACCAAGCCGGTTTGGGAGTATCACATTTCGTTATTGCCGGAGGGGGCGCGGGCGGCATTGTTGGTGCGGTTTGGTGGGGCTGTTGATGTGAAACAAACGCAAGGGGAGCAAAAGGCAAGTATTTGGGTGCGTTATGAGGGGCTTTCAAAGGCGCATAAAAGGCGTTGTGAAGAGCGTTTGAAGGCACTTTGCTTTTGGGAAGATTTGCTCCATGCCGGTATGGGTGTGCATGATGCGGCAAGTTTGAGTGCGGTGCAATTTGGTGTAAGTCGGATGTCGCTTTTTAATTGGCGGCAGATGGTGGAGGGGTATGAGCGCCCTGATTGGTTGGCAGCTTTAGCGCCTTGTTATGGTGAGGAGAGTTTTTCGCAATTTGCGCCGTGTCATGAGGGGGCGTGGGAGGTTTTTTGTTCGGATTATTTGCGTCCCTCTAAACCTGCTTTTTCAGCGTGTTATCGGCGCATGGTTTCGGTTGCGCAGGAGCGGGGTTTTGAGCCCATTCCTTCTGAGCGGGCTTTGCGGCGTCGTTTTAAGGCGCAAATTTCCAAAGCGGTTGTGGTTTTAGCACGTGAGGGAGAAGAAAAGGCAAAAAAGCTTTATCCAGCCCAACGGCGTGATCGCTCAAGCCTGCATGCATTGCAAGCAGTGAATATGGACGGGCATAAGCTGGATGTTTTTGTGAGTGTTCCTTGGACAGAAAAGCCTGTGCGGCTTTATTTGATTGCCATTCAAGATCTTTATTCGGGCAAGATTTTATCGTGGCGCTTATCGGATGCTGAGACTTGGGAAATCGTTCGTTTGGTGATTGGGGATATGGTGGAAGCTTATGGAATACCGGAGCGTATGACCTTGGATAATGGGCGTGCCTTTACCAGCAAGTGGATTTCTGGAGGTGTGCAAAATCGCTTTCGTTTTAAGATTAAGCCGGATGATCCGCAAGGGCTTTTGACGAGTTTGGGGGTGCAATTGCAATGGACCACTCCTTATAGCGGACAGTCTAAACCGATTGAGCGGGCATGGCGTGATCTGGCAGAAGCGATTTCCAAACATCCCTTTTGTGCAGGGGCTTATACGGGCAATAAACCGGATGCCAAGCCTGAAGATTATGGCAAGCGCGCGATAGGATTTGAAGCGTTTAAAGCCCATGTTGGTGCGCAAATTTGTGCACACAATGCGCAAGCGGGGCGTAAGGCGGTTAATTGTGCGGGGCGCAGTTTTGATGAGACCTTTACTGAGAGCTTGCAAGCCGAGGGGACGATAGTTCGGCAAGCAACGGCGGCACAACGGGCTTTATGGCTTTTAACCTCTGAGGCATTGCGTGCGCAAAAGGGTACGGGCGAGATCCATTTTTATGGCAATCGTTATTGGGCACGGGCGTTGAATGAGCATGCGGGGAAAAAGGTGATTGTACGCTTTGATCCGGATAATTTGCATCAAGATTTACGGGTTTATGATTTGAACAATCGGTTGCTTTGTTTGGCACCATGCCTTTGTGATGTAGGTTTTTATGACCAGCAGGCGGCGCGCTTGAATGGGCGTTTGCGTAAAGAATATGTGAAGGCTGTTAAAGCAGAAAAACAGCTAGCGGCAAAGCTTGCACCTGATCACTTGGCCGATGTTTATGGGCGCCTTGAGAAAAAGGATGAAGCGTTCAAATCGAAGCTTCCGATAAAGCCAAAGGTGAGCCGCTTGATGCCAAACAATTTGGGGAATTTAGCTTTGAAAGCAGACGATGATGAGGCTTTGGGGGAGGAAGAATTCAGTCAACACTTGCATAAAGCTTTGAGAAAGCTTTCCGCCTCTGATGAGGGGCGTGAAGTGATCAAGTTTCCCAAGCAATAGAATAAGGAAATAGGGAAAGAGAGGGGGGGATTTAAGGGGACCGGTTGAGGTCCATGTGCGGGGTTGAAGCGTTAACAAAGAAAGGGGGGAGGAATCTTATCCATTTCATAGTCTAATCAATACATGAAGTTTCTAGGTATCTTTGCCTGATCGGGTGAGATGCGTGGAGTTAGCAAGTTCCCTGATGTGTGAGAAAGAGAGGGGATTTGCAAGGTTAGCCGTTTTAGTATCGCGTACGGCTTTAGAGTAACAAAAATGGGTAGGTGGGAGCCTACCCATTCAATAAAATCTAAAATCAATACGAATCTAGATCAATACGAGAGGGAGATTATAGATGAAAAACGCGATAAATGCAACGGTCGATAAAAATCCTTGGGCGCGACCTAAAATCCAGCCTAATGGCACAGCACAAAACCGCAACAGTGATGACATTGCTTTATGGAATGAGCTTGTGGATTCAGTCAGAGCTTTGGGGCAAATGAATGATTGGTCGAAAGCAGAGGTGGCGCGGCGCATAGGCATGCCGGATGGGACGTTTTCGCAATGGTATGCGGGCAGTTATGCGGGGCAATTGGGTAAGCAAAATGCAAAGGTTCAACAATGGGTTGAGGTTTTAAAGGAAACGGCGGGGTTTTTGGAGAAGATCCCTGAAAAACCAGCCTTTCAGAGGAATCGAATTGCCAGTGAGATTATTGATACTTTAACACTGGCACAAAGTACGGGGGATATGGTGATGATTACGCTTGATGCGGGCAGTGGTAAGACCGAAACCTGCCGTCATTATCGCTCTACCCGCCCGCATGTTTATCTGGTGACAGCCAGCCCGCATACGCGCAGTGTTCACGGTATTTTGAATGATATGGCAGCAGAATTGGAAGTGGTGGAATATAATCCCACCCGCTTAACACGTGCGATTGGTAAGAAATTAGAGCGCGTGGGCAGTGGTACGTTGTTGATTGTTGATGAAGCGCAAAATTTAACGGATGAAGCGATTAATCAGTTGCGCCATTTTGTTGATATTAATGGTACGGGGCTCGCTTTGGTTGGGAATGATGAGATCTCGGGGCGGTTGGTTCATCGTCAAAATGGTCCCTCTTATGCGCAAATTAAAAGCCGATTGGCGATGCATCTGAAACGGCGCAAGCCCTATAGTGAGGATATTGCTGCGCGCATTCATGATTGGGGGATTGAGGATGTTGGTGCGATAAAGTTTTTGACAGGGATTGGCTTAAAGGCTGGAGCTTTGCGGCAAATTGACAAAACCATGATGTTGGCACGCATGGCAGCGCTTGGAGATGGGTGTGAGGTGACTTTGAAACATGTCAAAGCGGCATGGAAAAACCGTGACGTGGAGGAATTGGCATGATCTCTTTATGCGACAAAGAATTATCCGATACGCTTGTTGGTCTTTATGACGATTATCAATGCGGTTTTGATATTGGAGAAAAGCTTAAATTGTGTGTTGATTTGGCGTTATTGCTTGAATTGGAGTTGAGTGTTCACCGTTTGGGGGAAGCGGATGCGGTTTTGGAAGCTGAAGTTGCAGAAGTTTTGGCTGAGTGTGACAGCTCTGATGCGGATGAGAGCAATCGTGTGATTTATATGGATTTTGGAGGCGGAAAATGATGGAACGGAACCCTTATATGGTGAGAGATAGCTTGATTGCTTTGCGCTCTGCCTTTTTACAGTATGAGGTGAATGGCATTTTTATGCATGGACAAGATGTTCGAGAATTGAATGAGTATTTGCGTCGTTTGGCAGGCTATAACCACGTTTTAGGTCATGAGCTTATGCGGTGTCGTTGGCAAATAAAAGCGGGATGTGCGCCTTCTTCAGGGGATGTTGTGCCATTTCGTCGGTTTCAAAAAACACAGGAGGAAGTTGGTGATGAATCCACAAATTGAACTTGAAGGTACGCGTTATATGAAGGATGCGAAAGGGGCTTTGGTGCCGGTAAGTTTGATCCGCCCTGCGGATTTGTTAGAGGATGAAACGGTGCGCAAAATTATGGGTTTTGCGAAAGAGTTATCGGCAAGGATTGCACGTTTTAACAACCATACGATTGCGGATTTGAGTGATTTTGATAGCTTGCTTGCGCAAGAATATGGTGTGGAGCGGCGTGGCAAAAAGGGCAATTGTACTTACACAAGCTTTGATGGTTTGCAACGTATTAAGGTGCAAGTTCAGGAAAGTGTTGATTTTGGACCGCAATTGCAAATTGCCAAAAGCCTTCTTGATGAGTGTTTGAATGAATGGTCTGCGGATGCACGCCCTGAAATCCGTGCGATTATTACGCGTGCTTTTAATACGGATAAAGAAGGCAAGGTGAATCGGGGCGAGATCTTTATGCTGTTGCGTTTGGATATTGATGATCCACGCTGGAAAGAGGCGATGCGTGCCATTCGTGAAGCGATCCGTGTGACGACATCTAAGGAATATGTGCGTTTTTATGAGCGCGATAGCCTAGAAAGCGCTTGGCGTGCTGTGACCATTGATCTGGCGAAGACATGAGGGGAGGGAGATGTCTTTAGCTGTCCTTCATATGGGAAAACGCGCGTTAGGTCTTGATGATGAGACCTATCGCGCACTGCTCTATCGCTTAACAGGCAAGCAATCGGCGAAAGATTTGAATTTTTCAGAAAAGCACTTGGTTATCGCTGAAATGAAAGCGTTTGGTTTTAAGCCGAATGGGAAGCGTTTAGAGGGTAAATATGCTAAGAAGCTCCAGGCGCTTTGGATTGCTGGGTGGAATCTTGGCATTATTCGTGATCGTTCAGATAAAGCGTTGCTTGCCTTTGTGAAAAGACAGACAGGGATTGATCATATTCGCTTTTTACGCGATAGCGATGATGCATGCAGAGCTATTGAGGCATTGAAAGGTTGGTTGCAGCGTGAGGGTGGGGTTGACTGGAGAGGAAAAAACCGCGAAGATTCATGGAGGAAGAAACCAAGCATTTCCATTTTGTGTGCCCAATGGAAGTGTTTGAATCCCGATGCTGTGTTTGATGTGGAATCTTTTCATCAAAGTGTTATGGCGTTAAGTGGTAAAGCTTTTGGTGAGATGAGTGGGGGCGACTTTAGAGAAGTGATGAATGTTTGGGGGCGGAAAATCCGTAAAGGTGTTAAAAGCGAGGGGTAAGCATGTATGCAAGAGGAAATCTATAGCGATTTTCCTGCCTTATTGCGTGAAATAGCTGATGTTGCGGGCAGTGAAGCAGCATGGAATATGATGCGGGCTTTTGGTGGACGAGAAGTTTATATACCCGGGCGTCTTGAGAGTGCGGATTGGTTGATTGAAATTGTTGGGTTTGAAGAGGCGCAGCAACTCATCAACCATTTTTGTTTTAATGGTTCGGGTGTGCGCCTTCTTATCCCCCTTGGCAGAGATGCTGAACGGCGGCAAAAAATGGTGCAAGCGTTGCAAAAAGGCTGGTCGGTTGATGCTGCAGCTGCTGTTTCTGGTATGCATGTGCGCACAGCCTATCGCTTGAAGAAGAAAATTTCTTCAAAAGAACCACAAGGTTTATTATTTCCAGAGTTTTATGAGTATTGAGAGTTTTGACTGACAGTGTCAGGCTTATATTGGGGGTTTGAAATCCGATAAACTGCGCATGGATTTTTATGCATTGAGTGGTTTGTTATGGTTTCAATAGATGCTTCTTTTCTTCATCGCCTTGCGCCTAAATTGGCGCATCATGCGCGCCAAGATTTTATTATTGTTGAAATGGCACGCGTGTTGCCTAAAGCTTTATCTTATGGGGCACTCACAACACCGTTGCGTATTGCCCATTTTTTAAGCCAATGTGCCCATGAGAGTGATGGCTTTTTTACCGTTTGTGAATATGCCTCAGGGCGCGCTTATGAGGGGCGGCGTGATTTAGGCAATGTCAACCCTGGGGATGGGGTGCACTTTAAGGGGCGTGGTTTGATCCAGTTGACGGGGCGCAATAATTATCGTCGTTTTACGAAGTTTTGGCGCTTAGTCGATGAACAAGCGGTTGATTGTGAGGCATTTCCGCAAGAGCTGGAAAAGTTTCCAGCAGCGCTTTGGTCTGCTGTTTGGTTTTGGCAAATGAAAGGCTTGAATAGGCTGGCTGATCAAGATGATTATTTAGGGATTACCAAGGCGATTAATGGGGGAAGAAATGGACTTGTGCAACGTTTGATTTATTTGAACCGCGCCAAAAAGCTTTTGGGACTTGGAGGCGAGGTAAAGGCATGAAGCCCTCTTATCGTGGTTCTAGGCTCTATTTATGGTGGTCTTTTTGGTTTGCTTGGGGGGTTATTTTTTTGCTCGTTTCTGGTGGTTTGTGGGGGGTTCCGCATATTGTTGATATGGCGAGCATTTCTATTCCTTCGATGGTGGCGATTATTGTTGGCAATCTGGGGGTGCATCGTGGCTTTGGCTCGTTGGATTTTTCTAATAGGAAACATTCCCATAAGCGGCATAGCAGCTCCTATGATGGGGTGGAGATAACGAGGTGGGGAGATAAAAGCAATGTTTAGCCCACTTTCAAAACTGTCTTTTGGTCTGCTTTTTTTGGTCAGTATGATGTTGGCGGCTTTTGGCTTTATGAAAGCGCAAATTTTAAAAGCGGAAAAGGCGCGTGATTTGTATTGGCAGTTGGAGATTGCCAAGGCTTCAGCACGTGCACTGCTTGTACAAGAGCGACAAAGACAAGCAGCGTTGGAAGCTGAGCATCGAGCGCAAGGGGTGATTTCGGCTTTGGAACAAAAGCTTACAAAAATGGAGGAAGTCAATGCAGTATTGCCAACTACTGGCGGTGGCATTGGGCTTGAGCGTGTGCGCTTGCTCAACACACAAGCCGGTGGGTAGCCTTTCTTATCATTTTTTATCGGTTGAGTTGCCGCCTGTTGTTCGCATGGCGTGTGCCCGCCCAGCTTTATTGCCAGAGCGTGCTTTGAATGCGCGTGAAGTGGTGCACTATTGGGGGCGTGATCGTGCTGCTTTATTGATTTGTGAACAGCGCAGAAAAGCTGCGGAGCGGGCGATTTTAGGCAAAAGAGAGGGGACTTTTAAGTGAATTTGGATATCAGTGTTGCCAATGGCTGGTTGTCTTTATTGTTATCGGTTATTGCGATTTGTGGGGTTTTGAGAGCCTATTTTTCTTCAGGTGCGCGGGAAATGCTGAAAGATATCACGGCGCTTAAAGAGCGTGTGCAAAAGTTAGAAACAGAGATGGACTTTTTGCCTGATCGTGATGCGCTGCAAAGATTGGAAGTGAATATGGAGAAATTGAATGGTCGTCTCAACACGCTTTCTGCACAATTACAACCGGTGGCAGCCATTGGTGAGCGCTTGCAAGAGTTTTTGTTGGAGAATGCCAAGAAATGAAAGCAGATATGGATAAAATCATCCGTGAAGAAGCGCGGTTGATTATTTTAAAAGGGCTTGCTTGTGAGCGCAGTGAAACTTTATCGAGTGCGATGATTGAGCGGCTTTTATACAGTTATGGCATCAGGCGCGATCGCGATTTTGTGCATAATGAATTGGCATGGATGGAAGATCAAGGTGCTGTTACGTTAAAATGTGTGGGTTCGGTTTTTCTTGCGGCATTAACAGAACGGGGAGCGCGTCATTTAGACCGAAGCTTTTCCATTGAGGGGATTAAGCGGCCTAAACGTTCATCAATAAAAGACGAGGTGAAGGATGCGCAAGGTCGGGCGTGGACGTTTAACGGCGATTGATTTATTGCCGCAAGCTTGTGATCAAATTATTGCTGCTGCTGCTGAGGCTTTAAATGGGCGTGAGAAGACGCAAAAAGCCATTTATGATGAATTTAAAGCAGCTTTGAAGGCTTTAAAAAAAGAAATGGGTTTAAGCTTTTCTATACCCTCCTTTTCCAGTTTTAATCGTTATTCTTTGCGGCTAGCCGTGATGTCAAGGCGCCTAGAACAGACAAGAGAAATTGCAGCAAGTCTTTCCAAGCGTTTTGATGCCAAAGCTTCTGATAATATCACTCTTTTGACGGCGGCAGCGATTAAGGAGTTGATTTTTTCAACGTTGAGCAGTGGGAAAAACCTTTCGCCAAAAGCAGCACAAGAATTAGCCAATGCGCTTAAAGGGGTTTTGGCGGCTGAACATTTATCGACCACCAGACGGCAAAAGTTGGAAAAAGATTTTACCAGCAAAGCAAGCAAAGCGGTTGACGCTGCAGCAGCAGCGGCGGGGCTCTCAGAAGAAACAGCGCGGGCTATACGTGCGCAGGTGTTGGGGGTTAAAAATGGCTGAACAGCCCTTTTCAAAAAGTCATGTCTTTGATCATCAGAGTGGTTTTGATATTTGGCAGAGAAGTACTTTTCCCAAAGAGAGTGATCCCTTAGCGGAAGGTGTTTTGATGGCGCATCAACGGGCATGGATTGAAGATAAGTCCCCATTAAAATTGGTTGAAAAGGGGCGGCGGACCGGCATTACTTTTGCAGAAGCTTTGGATGATACACTGATTGCAGCGGCGGCACGTGAAGCGAGGGGCGATAATGTTTTTTATATTGGTGACACCAAAGACAAGGGGCGGGAATTTATTGGCTATGTGAGCAATTTTGCTTCGGCAATTACGAGCCATAGTGGGGATGTTGAGGAATTTTTATTCTCTGATCAAAGGGCGGATGGGTCAACAAAATATATCTCTGCTTATCGGGTGCGTTTTGCTTCGGGGTTTCGGGTTGAGGCGCTTTCTAGCCGCCCTGAAAATATTCGCGGACTACAGGGCATTGTGGTGATTGACGAGGCGGCGTTTCATCAAGATGTGCGCTCTGTTTTGGATGCTGTCAATGCTTTGCTCATTTGGGGAGGAAAAATCCGTGTGATCTCCACCCATAATGGTGTGCTCAATCCTTTCAATGAATTGATCCGTGAAGCACGAGCAGGCAAAGTGCCTTTTTCGGTGCATTGTTACCCCTTTGGTGTTGCTGTTAAAAATGGCTTGTTTAAACGGGTTTGTGCGATGAAGGGGGAGGTGTGGAGTTTAGCATCTGAGCAACAATGGGAAGAGCAAATTCGTGCCTCTTATGGGGTGCGTTTGGCTGCGATGCGCCAAGAATTAGATGCCATACCAGCCGATCAAGAAGGGGCGGCTTTAACACGTTTGCAGATTGAAAATTGTTGCGCGCCTGACATTGCATTGTTGCGTTTTGCTTGTGTGGATGATTTTAAAAATCAATCGGAACATCAACGAAGTGTTGCTGCTTTTGCTTGGTGTGAGAAGCATATAAAACCTCTTCATGCTGGGCTTGACCGGCGGCGCCAACATGTTTTTGGTGTTGATTTTGCGCGGAGTGGCGATGCGACATCGATTGTGGTGATGGAGGTGGGACAAGATTTGGTGCGCCGTGTACGGTTTATGGTGGAATTGCGCAATACGCCGTTTGATCAACAAAGAGAGATTTTATTTTATGGGGTGAATGGTTTGCCGCGTTTGATGGGCGGCGCGTTAGATGCGCGGGGCAATGGGGCTTATTTAGCCGAAAAAGCAGCGCAGCGTTATGGGGCTTGTGTGAAGGAAGTGCCCTTGTCACAAAGTTGGTATGGCAAGGAAATGCCGGCTTATTTAGAAGCTTTTGGGGATGGGACGATTGTTTTGCCGCGCGATAGTGACATTGTTGCCGATCATCAAGCGCTTGCTTATGTCAATGGCATTGTGAAAATTCCAGACAATCATCGTTTTAAAGGCAGTGACGGTTTTATGCGCCATGGTGATAGCGCGATTGCTTGCGCTTTGGCTTATTTTGCCAGCCGCCAAACTCCTGAAATTTATGATTATACACCTGTGAGAGAGGCTTATCGTTTTGATGAAAGCTCGCTCTTTTCAACGCCTTTTTTTTCAACAATGCGATCAAAGATTTATTGATGGGATGATGAGATGGTAAAACTTTTAGATCAGTGGGGCAGGGCGCTTAATATCAAAGGGTTGGAGCGAGAAGTTGCAAGCCCTACCGTTGGCGGTGTTCGTGATGTATGGTCACAAACCATTGTCAGTGGTCTGACCCCTGCGCAACTTGCTGATATTTTGCAACAGGCAGCACGGGGGCATCCAGAGCAGTTTTTTCAACTTGCCGATGATATGGAAGAGCGTGATTTACATTATCGTGCTGTGCTTGGCATGCGTAAAAATGCTCTCACAGGGGTGGAGCCTGGAGTGATTGCCGCAAGCAACAGTGCACAGGACAAAAAGATAGCAGATGCGGTGCGGGAAGTGATTAGTGCGCCTACTTTTGTTGATGATTATGTCACGGATTTGTTAGATGCTTTGGGAAAAGGCTATGCGGTTGTTGAAACTTTGTGGGACAAGAGTGCCAAGGAATGGTGGCCGGTTGCTTGGAAATGGCGTGACCAGCGGTTTTTTCAATTGGATCGACGGGATGGCTTTCATTTGCGTTTAAAAGAAGAGGGGTCTTTTAATGGAAGTGAATTGCCTGCTTATAAATTTTCTATTCACAGACCCAAGTTGAAAAGCGGTTTGCCTATCCGCACGGGGCTTGCGCGGCTTGCAGCTTGGGCTTTTTTGTTTAAATCTTATACCTTAAAAGATTGGATGGCATTTTTAGAAGTTTACGGTATGCCTTTGCGTGTGGGTAAATATGGGGCAAGCTCTTCTCATGAGGAACGGCGGGTTCTCATTCAAGCGGTGCGTGATTTATCCAGTGATGCGGCAGCGATTATTCCCAAAGAAATGGAGATTGAATTTATTGAAGCGGCAGGGGGCAGTGGCAATGCGGTGTTTGCTTCTAAGGCGGAATATTTAGATCGACAAATTTCTAAAGGTGTGTTGGGACAAACGATGACGACGGATGATGGTTCGTCCTTTTCGCAAGCGCGCATTCATGAAAATGTGCGCCATGATATTGCCAGAGCTGATGCACGCCAATTAGCTTTAACGGCTAATCGTGATTTGATTGTGCCCTTTGTTGAGATTAATTTTGGGCGCCAAGAGCGCGCTCCCCTTGTCTATTGGCCGATTTCGGAAAATGAAGATATTAAAGCCATCAGTGACGCTTTGGAAAAACTTGTGCCCTTGGGTTTGCGTGTTGGGGCGCAAGAAGTGCGCAATAAGATTGGTTTTTCGCAACCAAAAAAGGAAGAGGATGTTTTAAAGGCTCCTGATAATGCGCTTGATGATGAGAGGGGAGAAAAGGCTCATGTTTGTGCTGATTGTGGAGGTGTTTTTGATGTTTCTGTGACAAGAGAGGACAAGGGAGCAAAAGAGCAGGGTGGAAAACATCACGACGAATTGGACCGGCTTTCTGAAGAAGCTTTAAGCGACTGGGAAGAGGACTTAGAACCCCTTTTAGAGCCTTTTAAAAAGCTTGTGAGAGAAGCAAAAAGTTATGAGGATATCCTAAAAGGCTTAGATGAATTGCTTGGTGAGATGGATCATCACGCATTAGCAGCGCGCTTGGCAAAAGTACAAATGATTGCACGTGGGCTTGGGTATCATGGATGAGGAACTTTTTAAAACCGCCCCTAAAGAGGTCACCCGTTATTTTGAAGCCAAGGCACTTGTTCCAAGCTTTGATTGGCGTGATATAGCACCAGAAGAACATGCCTTTTCCTTTACGGTGGCAAAATCGCTAGGCTATGACATTTTGGAGGATTTTAAGCGAGCGGTTGGAGAAGCCATAAAGCATCAAGTTCCTTTTCAAGATTTTCAAAAAAATTTGATGCCGATTTTACAGGAAAAGGGTTGGTGGGGTAAAAAGACCAGCATTGACCCCAAAACTGGTGAAAAGAGCGTGGTACAATTGGGCAGCCCACGGCGTTTAGAAACGGTCTATTGGGCCAATACCATGAGTGCGCATGCGGCAGGTGAGTGGGAGCGCACACAAAATAATAAAGAATTTTTGCCCTATCTCACCTATGCTTTGTCAAGTTCAGAACATAAGCGTTTAGAACATGAAAGTTGGGTGGGGTTTACCGCACCCGTTGATGATCCGGTTTGGGATTGGCTTTATCCGCCCAATGGCTGGCGGTGTAAATGCAGTGTGCGACAGGTAAGCCGTTATGAAGCAGAAGATTTAGGCTATGAAGAGGGGGCAGAGCCACTTCATGTTGAAAAGCAGGTTTGGCACAATAAGCGGACGGGGAAAGTTGAGAAGATACCAAAGGGCATTGATCCTGGTTGGCATTTGAACCCTGGGAAACATCGCGCGCAAAATTTAAGCCGTTTTTTGAGTGATAAAATTTCTGTGATGGGGGACAATGACAAACGCATTGCCATTGAAGATATTGTGGGTTCGCCGCTTTTGGAAGCGATGTTTGAAGGACGTATGCCTCGCGGGTTTATACCCATTGCACCTATACCACAAAAGGTGCGTGATGTTTTTGCAGCGGAAAATTCTCTTATTCGCTTATCCGCAGACAGTGTGAAACATATTTTGTTAGAGCATCAAGCGCGTGATCTTCGCTTGGATGATTTTCGGGGCGCCATTCAAACACTCATAAAACCCCATGGAATTATCAGGCGAAAAGGTGTACCGAGCGTTATGTTTTTTGGTGAAAGTGGTGGGACATGGTGGCGCTTTGTGGTCAAATTTGTAGCAAGCAAACAAGAATGGTGGTTGACCTCCATGCATAAAAAAAACTCTAGAGAAATTGGACGCTTATTGGATGCGGCTGAAAAAAAGGGCGAGAGGTTGTTGTAAAGAGAACACCGGAAAGATCTGCTGGCTTTTGTGAAAAGAGAAGGCGTGGAGGGCGGTCAACTCCTCGCAGATCCGGTAAAACCGTCCTGGTATAACTGGCTCACGCCTCGTGGATAGAAGTAACAGTTTAAAAGTTTAAAAGCAATCTTTAAAAAAACGACTTGAGAAAAACCATGTTGGCTTTTGTGAAGAGAGCCGATGTTTGAGAAAATAAGAAGGCGTGGAGGGCGGTCAACTCCTCACAGATCCGGCAAAGCCGCCCTGGCATAACTGGCTCACGCCTCGCAGGTAATCTAACAGTTTCAACGTTCAAAAGCAATCTTTAAAAAAACGGCTTGAGAGAGGCTTTTTTTGTATAAGACGATAATTGTACCTCTCACTTCACAACGGCGCTCTATCGTCTTTGAAGTGCCTTTGAAAACGATTTTATGGGATGGTTTGGCACGGGGGGTTCTCTCACAAGGAGAAGAATAGGGAAAAGAGTGCTTTTTTGAGAAATGCTCTTTTGACTGACAGTGTCAGACTTATAGTGGGAGTAAGTTTCATGCATTGTATTGCCAATGACAATTGTAAAGCAATAGGCAATGTATGGAACAGGAATTTCACGAAGATCAAAAAGATGGGGATGCAGAAACATTTCATGCTGCGTTAATAGATCTTTGCCAAGACGCTACCGTTAGCCAAGCGCCTGAATGGGTAGAGTTGTTGCCCAAAGCGCCCCATGTGAAGGCACGTGATGGACGACAATGGCATTATAACCCGCAAACTATTTTAAAAGCCTTTGCAGCCAATAAAGGACCGCTTGTGATTGATTATGAGCATGGGCAACATCACCGTGCGAGAAATGGTTTAGAAGCGCCGGCAAGTGGCTGGATTGAAGAATTAGCAGAGCGGGATGGTGCGATTTGGGGGCGTGTTAAATGGACCGATATGGCCGCTAAAAAGATTGTTTCCCAAGAATATCGCTATCTTTCGCCGGAGTTTCGCCATTCCAAGAAAGGTGAAATTTTAAATTTAGCCGGTGCTGGTTTGGTGAACCGTCCAGCCCTTGTCATGACGGCTTTAAGCCGTGAACAGCCTTCCCCTATAACTTTGACGGAGAAAATGATGGATTTTACAGCCATTGCCAGTGCACTATCGCTGGCAGAAGATGCTAAAGCGGATGAGGTTTTAGCAACGCTTAAAGCGCGCGAAAAGGAACGCGTGGAATTAAATGCCCAATTAACAAAAGCGCGAGAAGATTTAGCGCTTTTGCAAGAAGAGCAAAAAAACAGTGCCATTGAGAGTCTTTTAGATAAGACCATTGAAGAGGGCAAGATTTTGCCGGCTGCTCGCGAGGAATATCGTGCGCTTTGTGCCCTTGAAGGGGGGATGGAACATTTTAAAAGTTTGGTCGAGAAGTTGCCGGCGCTTGCCTCAACAAGCCCTCTAGAAGTGTGTGCCTTAGCACAAGAACCAAAGCTTGCTCCAGAAGAGGTTGCCCTTGCGGCACGTCATTATCAGGAAGAGCAGAAGAAAAAAGGCTTCGACATCACCATTAGCCAAGCGGTTGAGTATATTAGCGAGCAAAAGGAGCGCCAATCATGAGTACGATGATTTTGATTAAATCTTTTCGCGCTGGAGATGTGATTTCACCTTATTGCATTGTTGCAGCGCGCGGTGATGGAATGGTGGCAACGGCTTCTGGTAAGGGTGATAAATTATTAGGGACTGCTGGGTCATTGAGTGCCAAGGCTGGTGAGATGATTGATGTTGGCCAATGTGGTTGGGGCGAAGTGGTTTGTGGAGGCAATGTTTCCTTTGGTGATTTTTTGACCTCTGACCCCAAAGGACACGCCATTAAAGCGGAAGCCGCAGATCGCACCATTGGTATTGCCATGAGTGATGGTTCTGCTGGTGATGTTATTTCTTTTAAAATTAATTAATCGAGGCATAAAATGAACAGACCTTTTCCCATTGATCCAACACTCACCGCTATTGCTATTGGTTATCGCAATCCAGCAGGTTCTCTTATTGGCGATAAAGTTTTGCCACGCGTTTGTGTTTTAAGTGAGGTGTTTAAATATAGTGAATTTCCTTTAGCAGAAAATTTTACCGTGCCTGAACTTGAGGTTGGGCGAAAAGGGCGCCCGAATGTGGTGGAATTTTCTGCCTTTGAACGGGAAGCCAGTGTCAAAGATTACGGACTTGATGATCTTATCCCCAATTCAGATATTGAAGCAGCGGCACGGGCACGGGCGGAGCGACGCTCTCGTTATAACCCCGAAAAGACAGCTGTAGAGGGACTTGCCAATTTGCTAGAATTGGGGCGTGAAGTGCGTGTTGCAGCTCTTGTGCAAAGAAGTGAAAATTACGCACCAGAGCGGGTGATTACGCTTAAGGGTGAAAATAAATTTAGCGATTATGAGAAATCTGACCCTTATGCCACTTTAGATGAGGCGATGGATAAAAGTCTCGTCTATACGCCCAACACCATTGTGATGGGCAAAGTTGTTTGGTCAAAACTCAAACGTCATCCCAAAATCATTAAAGCCGTTAAAGGGGGTGGCACTGCTGATG
>NZ_JBHIQC010000015.1:0-41778 GCF_042196385.1 Bartonella sp. AP150HLJHH
GGAAACTTCGCATTGATCACTCCGAACGCCTCTTAGATATGGCTAAGAAATTAGACATATCTGTATCATTTTTATCTTCTGTCGAGATTGGCAAAAAATCTGTTCCTGTAGGACTGGAGGAAAAGATCATAGAGCTTTATGGTTTAGATAAAGAGAAGGCTTCTCTCTTAAAAAAAGAAGCCTATTCTTATCGAAAAAGCATCATCATAAAGCCTTCTACTCCGTTGCAACGTGAAATTGTTGTTGCGTTTATGAGACTTTTAGATGGCTTACATCAAGAAGCGTTAGTAGACTTCAAAGAAATATTAGAAACATTGTGCGAAGCGTGCTTTATAGAGAAATGTTAAAAATCCTATTCCCTAACTTTTATTTACGCGTCCCTCACTTAAAAAAACATATGTAAAATCAATAAATTATTGTTGATATAAAATGCAATGGTGGGCGTGACAGGGATTGAACCTGTGACCCCTACGATGTCAACGTAGTGCTCTCCCGCTGAGCTACACGCCCATTCATTGATGTTGCATACACCATATAGAATGCCAAACGTCAATGCCTAATTTAATTTTCTCTTTCAACAGATGCAAATAACTTTAAAAAATACTTTTTAAGCAGCGATAAGGATCTTTTCAACTTCATTGACGAGTTCACGTAAGTGAAATGGCTTAGAGAGAACCTTTGCATCAGGAGGGGCATCACTATTTGAATTGAGTGCTACCGCTGCAAAACCTGTAATGAACATTACTCGTAAATCAGGGTCAATCTCAGTAGCACGTCGTGCGAGTTCGATTCCGTCCATCTCTGGCATCACAATATCAGTCAGGAGAAGGGAAAATGGTTCTTCTTGTAAACGTTCATATGCGCTAATACCATTATCGAAGTCGGCGACTTCGTAGCCTGCACGTTCTAGGGCTTTTACGAGAAAGCGACGCATATCGTTATCATCTTCTGCGAGCAGGATTCGTTTCATGATTATATTCCAATGGCTCCATTTGTCAGAGTTTTGCCGCATCAATTATACAATATAGAGTATTTATAAAAAAGATGGTAAAATGCTCATAATTGAAATGAATGGCAAAATGGTTAATTCTTACATTCTGATTCAAAATACAGCATATTCGTTGTGAGTTGGTTAAATTCGAAATATATGTGATTTTGAAAAAAGAAGGGGGTCTCTAAAACTACTAAGATGATTCTTTACTATTTTTTCTTTTAAAGTTACTGATTATTATCAGAACTCCATTAAAAAACTTATGAAAACCGTTATTGTAGGGTTTTCATATATCGAGAAATTAGAAGAATATTATGTTAATTTATTGTTTTTAAAAATTTCTCCTAAGAAATAGAAATTTTATAGTTATTTGTTTTTATAGAGATTTGTAATAAATATTATAAATGTGCTTTATTTCCAGTTTTTTCCTTAAATAGATGAAAACTATTTTTTTCTAGAATAATATTAAATTATCACTTAATAACAGATAAAAAATAGTATTTTGATGCTTTATTTGTAAATATGTATCATGTTATATTAAGATAGATTTATTATTTTTATTTATATAAATAGTTTTTTTATTAAGTTATTTTTTATGATGTAAATAATATTGTTTAATGTAATGATATACTTTGTATATTAGTTTTTTAGTAGAATGCGTGGTGAATATTTAGGTTATGGCTTGCCTGTAAAGGCTAGAAAACAAATCATATGAGTGGTTGGAAAGAAAAATCTATTATATTTAAAAGTGTTTGTAGATCCAATGCTCGTAGAAACTTTCTTTTTTGATGGGGCGGAGCGGAAATTAAGGTTTAATGTTATTTTACAGATACATTATCGGGAATAAAGGCATCAAATGCAGCCCAAAATTGTTTTTTATAATCTTCGTTAATCATAATTGTATCCAGTTCAGCGCCTGTAATAGTAATACTTTCTGTTAGACGTGTGTGTTGGCATAATTGCCGCACTTCAATGTTGTTTGCAATATTGTTTTGATTGGCAAGAATAAAGAGTGTTGGGATTCGTAAATCTCCATGAAGTACATTTCTCTTCATAGAATCAATTGCATTAAATACTGAAGCCATCCATTGGGATGTTGGGGGCTTAATGGAAGGGAGCGGCACTTTATGTATGTGTCCCAATTGTATATTTTTTTGTTTTGTCTTGTTTAATTTTTTACTATCTTTCGCTGGTATAAAGCCAAGACCTATATCAGAAAGAAATTGTGTTAACTTATGTTGAAAACCATTCGTTTTATTGCCGAATGGAGCAAAAAGGGGAGAAACACAGAGCAATCTATTAAACTGATGATTAATGAGATCTAATCCGCTAAGTGCTATCAATCCACCTATGCCATAGGCGAGCATAGAGTAAGGCGGCGGACAATTAGGATAAACAATACTTTTAAGAAATTTATATAAGTCATTAATATCATTATTTATATCAAAACAATGATGTCGGCTTTGTTTTCTTATCTTGAAGGATGTTTTTTCTTGATCAAAGCAGTCAAATATTGCTGTATGAAAACCGCGTTTAGAAATTTCATTTATTAATAAAAAATATTTTTCTAAAGTATTTGCGTAGCTTTTGAGAATAACAATTGTTCCCTTAGATTTTTCCACCTCAGGATATGTTATAGCAAAACGAATTTCGTGATCTATTGCTATTTTAAGAGTATCATGATGGATATTAAGAAAAGTGGAACCCCAGTCTATGGGATAAAGAGGTGTTTCCAATTGAAATCCTTTACAGTGTATTTGCCGCTTAGTGCTTTGACATTTATGTAATGAAGAAAGAGGATTAAAAAAGGGGTATATTGCTTTTTAGATAGTTTTTATCAATTTAGGTCCCAAAGAGTTGAAATAAAGAAAAACGATTACTAGATAATATAATGCGGTTGCCATGATGGGGCCGCAGGTTCACAAGTAAGTTTGCCATATGGGAACTTTGTGAATTAATTATAAATTATAGTCGCTCTAGAGGAGGGCAATATTATGCGTCAAGTAGATTTTTCACCATTTTATCGTTCCACAGTAGGTTTTGATCATCTTTTTAACTGGTTTGATTCTAGAACACAACCAGACGAAGTTTCTTCTTATCCCCCTTATAATATCGAGCGTTTAACTGAAGATTCTTATAGAATTTCTATGGCGGTTGCTGGTTTTTCTCAAGATGAAATTGATATTGAAACGCATTGTAACCAGCTGATCGTTAAGGGAGACAGAAAGTCTAAAAATGATGATGAAGAGCGAGAATTCCTTTATCGAGGCATTGCTTCGCGTGCTTTTGAACGGCGTTTTCATTTGGCTGATCATGTTAAGGTTATTGGGGCAGAACTTGGAGATGGGCTTCTTCATATTCAGCTTAAAAGGGAAATGCCAGCTGAATTAAAACCCAAAAAGATAACCGTACAGATGTCACCATCCATTACAAAAAATGATAACAGCGACGTTATCGTGTAAAGAAAATTTAGAAAATATGAGATCGGATAATTATAAATTTTTCTGAAAAATAAAAAACGCGAGGCAAAAGGTCTCGCGTTTCGTATGTGTTTTCCTAAGAACGAAGCGCATTTTAATAAAAAAGCTTATCTCGAATTTATGATAAAATATCATTGCACATTATTCTACGTTGAAGAAAAAGTTCATGTGTGTGCAATTGAAATGCATAATGATTCACTTTTTAAGTAAGCTTATTTATAGCATTTTAAAAATGGTCGGAGCGGCGGGATTTGAACCCACGACCCCTTGACCCCCAGTCAAGTGCGCTACCAAGCTGCGCTACGCTCCGAGTTCGTGTAAAACGATTAAATGACTGTTTCTTTAAAGGCAAGAGAAAAAATAAACAGAATAAAATCTAAAATGCTCTTGCACTTAGAGCTTTTGAAAGTAAAAATTTTGGACATCAATATTTTGTTGTTAATTCAAGATAAATAACGAATTTGTAAAATTCTTTGTGATCATTAAATTTTTAGCTCTATAGTTAATAGATGTATGCATTTAATTACTTTTGAGATTGTGAGGAGGGGGTAAGATTGGTGAATTTAGGGGTATGAATTGGAGCAAATGAGTGCTGAAGGTATATTTTTTTCTTACCTAATCGTTACTTTTCTAAAAAGATAAAGATTTTCAAAAGAAGAGGAGTGAATGTATGGTTTTGAAAAGTTTTCGTTTTTTAGAGTTTTATAGACGAGGTATTTTCATTTTATATGGATAAAAAATTGTAAGTTCTGGATTGTATAATCACAAATCTCATTTTACGGGTATGTATTTTTATCCAAATAAGCAAGATCAGAATGCTTTAATTTATGTTTTGTTGTTTTTTTTCTAAAATATCAGATAAAATATTATAGAGGAAAAACTTTCAAAGTGTCTATTGAACTAAGAAAAGAGTAAAGGATGAGCCGTTTTTCGGTAATAAACTTGACGCAAGCAGCAGTGGATCGTGTTAAAGCGATTATGGATGCAAAAGATGCACAGGGTATTCTTGTTGGTATCAAAAAAGGTGGTTGTGCAGGGATGGAGTATACAATTACTCTTGTCAAAGAAAAGGGGATAGATGCGGATGTTGTTGAAGTGAATGGTGCCCGTGTTTTTGTAGCACATGATGCGGTATTATTTTTATTAGGGACGCAGATGGATTATGAAGTGACAACGCTTCAGTCTGGTTTTGTCTTTAAAAACCCTAATCAAGTTTCAGCATGCGGGTGTGGCGAATCGGTGGAACTTCGTCCTGCTACGCAGGATCAATATAAAACAAATTGAGCTGAGCTAAATTATAATTTAGTAATTTTAGAGGGGCTTGTTCTTTTAGGTAGAAGAAATCTACTATTTTTTATCGTTCATTTTTAGCTTGCTTCCAAAGTGCTTCCATTTCATTCAAGGATGTGTCAGTGAGTGTTTTAGATTGAGTGGATAGCTTTTCTTCAATATAGGCGAAACGATTTCGAAATTTTATATTCGTTTTTTTTAATGCTTTTTGTGAATCAATCGCTAAGTGGCGCGCGAGGTTAAGGAGTATAAAGTAGAGATCTCCAAACTCTGCTTCTATCTCTGAGTTTTGTTTATTTTTGATGGCTTCTTTGAGCTCTTCGAGTTCTTCTTCTATTTTTTCAAAAACTTTATCACTTTTTTGCCAATCAAAACCTACTTTAGCTGCTGCTTCTTGTAAAGCAAGTGCCTCTTGGTTTGCTGGCTGGATTTGTTTTACTGTTGCGAGTATGCCTATGGAGGAATTGTTGTTTTTTTCTTCGCACATTCTTTTTTGTTCAACCTGTTCTCTTTTTTTTATATATTCCCACTCCTCTTTTATAAATCCTCGTTTTTTTTGCTCGGTATTTCCAAAAACATGAGGATGGCGTCGAATCATTTTTTCCGTGATTGCATAAACAACATCTTCAAAAGTAAAGCTGCCTTCTTCTTGTGCTATGGTAGCATGATAGACAACTTGTAAAAGAAGATCCCCAAGTTCTTCACAGAGATCCTTTCGATTTTTTCGTTCAATGGCATCGATGACTTCGTAAACTTCTTCGAGCATATAGGGTATGAGGGATTCAAAAGTTTGTTTTTTATGCCAGATACAACCATTATCAGAGTTTCGTAATGCAGTGATAATTGCAGTGAGATCTTTGATATCTTTTGAGGCTAACATTTTGCACTTCCTTTGTAAGCAATAGAGCTTATGTTAGATGTCCCAACGTCTATGTAACCACATCCATTGTCCAGGATATTCACGGACCCAAGATTCAACAATATCATTTAATTTTTGCGTAGAAGCAGCTATATCGATATCATTTTTTTCATCACGTGGAAGTTCTACATGGTCATATAACTCTAAACGATGACGTCCACTAGGCAAACGAATACAACGTGCTGGATAAATATCACAGTCATATTGTCGAGCAAGTTTTATAATTAAGGGGTTTGTTTTAAGAGGTCTGTTAAAAAATGTTCCCATGATACCGCGGCGAAATTTTTGATCAACGAGCATACCAACATTTTCACCTTCTTCTAATTTGGCTGCTAATGCCCATGCGGCACCGGCCTTGGAGGGAACAAGATGTCCCATAGAAGTTTGTCGTGCTTTAAGGATTCGTTTGGCAACATAGGGATTATTGGGTGGTCTAAATAATACCGTAACATTAAGATCAAAACTTTGTGCACAAATAGGCAGAAGTTCAAAATTGCCAGTATGTGCGGTGAAAAAAATATGTGGTTTTTTTTCATTTTTTAATCGCTCAAATATTTCAATGCCTTTAACCTCAATGAAACCTGGCTCGTCTGCATGAGGATCAAAATCAAAAATTTTATCAAGAAAAATATATTCGGCTAGGAAACGTCCTATATTTTCCCACATTTCTATTGCAATCGCACGGAGTTCTTGCTCTGTTTTTTCTGGATATGCACTCCTAAGGTTTGCAAGTGTGATTTGATGACGATGTACAAGGGGACCAATTTTTTTTGCTAACCAAGCAAAAAAAGAAATTCCCATTTTGGCTGGAAAACATTTTAGAATAAATAAAGAACCAAAGAGTAGATATGCCCATAACAAGTAGGATATTTTTTTAGCTATAATTTTAATACGATATATGAGATTTTTAAGAGAAAGCTTCATCATGATTTAATCGATTTTAAGGATAATTTTACCAAAAACATCACGACTCTCCATTCGTTTTAAAGCTGTATCAATTTCATCCAGCCCAACAATTGTATCAATGACAGGGTGTACGGCTTTTTGTGCCATTTTTTGCATGGCATTTTTCATATTTTCCATACGGCAGCCAAATGAACCGAATATTTTAAGCTGTTGCTGGAATAATTGCATGAGATTTATTGGTGCTGAAACACCAGAGGTAGAACCGCAAGTCACTAAGCGTGCTCCTTTTTTCATACATAACAGAGAACCGTTCCATGTATCGACACCAACATGCTCAAAAACAACGTCAACACCTTTTTTTTGGGTTAATTTACGCACTACACCTTCAAAACGATCTTTACGATAATTAATCACATGATCTGCCCCAAGAGAGTGCGCTTTTGCAATTTTTTCATCTGAACCTACAGTTGTGATAACTGTACAGCCCATGTGTTTTGCAAGTTGAATGGCTGCAGAACCAATACCTGAGCCACCAGCCTGTACCAGGATTGTTTCTCCTGCTTGTAGTTTTGCGTTATCGAAAAGCATATGTTCTACGGTACCAAAAGTAATTGGAGCAACTGCTGCTTGCAATTCATCACATTGGGGAGGTGATGGAACTAATAAACGTGCTGGCAAATTGACAAGCTCACACGCAAATCCATCAAGGTGAAAACCATAGACTCCCTTTACATTACTGCAAAGATTATCCCGTCCTTCATGACAAGCTTGGCATACTCCGCAGGTTTGTGCACCATAAATTGAGACAATCTGTCCAAGTTGGAGATGTTCAACGCCATCTCCTATTTGTATAACCTCACCAGAGGCTTCTGCACCAATGATGAGTGGCATTTTTCTTTTCGCAAAAGCCATGCCACGCCATCCCCATACATCAATATGATTAAGAGCAACGGCTTTTATCCGCACAGTTACTTCACCTATACTAGGTGAAGATGGCGGGGAAATATTGGTGATTTCAAGCCGACGATCATCGAAGAGTTGCAGTGCACGCATTATCATCCCCCTTAAATATATTATTGGTTAGCGTTATAAAATTTTATTATTACAGGATTATCCTTTATATGCAGTGATAACAAGACTCATATTTTGACCACCAAATCCAAATGAGTTTGACAAAACCGCATTGACACAGGACTTACGGCTATGATGAGGAACAACATCTAAGGGGATAGTAGGGTCAGGGTTATCATAATTTATTGTTGGTGGAAGTATTCCCGATTGAATGGTTAAAAGCGAAAAAACCGCTTCTATTGCACCAGCAGCAGTTAATGTATGCCCAATCATTGATTTATTAGAAGAGACAGGAATATGCTCTAAAAGATCACCGAATACTGTTGATAATGCAAGATATTCCATTTTTTCATTTTCAGGTGTTGAAGTTCCGTGGGCATTAATATAGTCAATTTCATTGATGGTTATTTTTGCATCGTCTAAAGCTTTGCGAACGGATTCAATTGCTGGTGATGCATCGGGTTTTGAACGTGTACGGTGAAAGTCATCGGCGGTTTCTCCACAGCCAGCTAAAATTCCTAAAACTGTAGCATTACGGTTTAATGCGCTTTGAAGAGATTCAAGAACAAGAGCGCCTGAGCCTTCTGCCATAACAAAACCATCTCGATCACGGCTAAAGGGTTTTGCTGCTTTTTCTGGAGGCTCATTCTGAGTTGAAAGAGCAGATAGTAGCGAAAAACGAATAAGAGATTCTGCTGAAACTGATCCATCTGTCGCAATTATGAGAGCTCTATTTGTCTCTCTCCGTCTAATAGACTCAACACCTAATTGAATTGCTGTTGCACCAGATGCACAGGCAGTGGAAAGTGTAACAGGAAGTCCTTTTGTGCCAAATGTTTTTTGAAGTTTTTCTGCAATTGCACCAAATTGTGTGGATTCAAAAAGCGTCTCATGGAGTTTATCCTTACAGACTTTAAGAAGATGTGCATAAGAAGGCTCATTATTGAATTCTTCCTCTTGATCAAGACTAAAACGTGCTTTCCATTCAAGTTCAACAGGAGGAGCAGCTAGAAAGAGTGGTCCATTAAAGTTTTTTTTATCAATAGCAGCTTGTTCTAAAGCTTCTTCAGCAGAAAGATGTGCAAGCTTCTCAGAGAGAGCTGAAGCACCAAGTGTACTTTCTTTAAGAAAATCAATTGTTCCAGCAATATATGTATTTAATCCCTCAACGGGAAAACGTGTTATTTTGTGGATACCACTTACACCGCTTGTTAATTTTTGCCAATTTTCATGTTTCCCTTGTCCCAGTGATGTGACAATGCCTGCACCAGTTATTGCTACAAGTGGACGCCCAAAATGATCATGATATTTCACTATAGAAATTCCCCTTCAAACAGCAGTAAGACGCACAATACCTTCAGCTCTTTTTATACCAATCGTTGTAACAAATATTTCACGTACTTCTTTAGAAAAAGGTTTTTCATGAGGACTTAACGCTGGAAAACCGCGTTTTTTTTCAATTGAAAGTGCTGCAAGAGCTAGAGCTAGAGGAAATTGTGCTTCCCGCATATAACCAAATAATGTTGTAATGCCACGGTAAGATAGATCAGCATTATCAAGAGCATTTTGTTCTGCTTTTGTTGCTTCGTGAGCTCCTGAGGCTGCTGAAATGGCTAAGGCAGATTTAGCGCCCGCAGTTTTTAACATTGTTGCAATTGAATCTCTAAGTGGAATTTTGGTTCTATCTGTTTGGTCTGTAATAATTTGGCTAATTTCAGCATAAGCACGTGCGTTGCGTTTTTTGGCATGTTCTCCACTTTCAATAACTAGGAAGATCCCACCAGAACCTGCTATGACACCGCCGCCTGGATAGATTCCACGATCCCACACTGGGCTCCATCCATTATGGGTTAAAAGACCACCAAGCTCATGCGCCAACAACATATCATAACTTTGTGCATTATAGGAACTTCCTACAAGAGCATGGGTACTTTGACCTGATTTAATACGAGCTACAGCAATTTGAAGTGCAGAAAGACCACTGCCTTCTTCTCCCATAAATGTACGAGATGATCCAGTGACTTTATGAACAATTGAAATGTTTCCTGCCAAAAGGTTTGAAAGTTGTGCCAAAAATAATGTTGGACGAAGTTCAGTTGAAAGAGCAACATTTAACATAGAAGCATGATCGGCAACAGCGCGCGCTTTAGAAAGAATCTGTGTATCAACAGTAATATCACGTTCTCCCCCACTTGCCGCTACGATCATATCCATTGTTGAAGTGAGTTGTTCATTATTTTTCATGCCGGCATCATCAAGAGCAAGACCAGCCGCATAGGTACCAAGACGCTGCCATGTTCCCATTTGCCGTTGATCACTTTTTTTAGGAATTTGTAAACTCCAATCAATTTCGGGCAATTTATGAACCGTGTAAGGTGAAAAAGTTGTATAATCTAGGTTTGGTGTACGGATTGGATCATTTAAGAGATTCCAATGTTGATCAGTTCCTTCCCCCAGAGAGCTTATGAGACCTATACCAGTGATGAATACAGATTGATCATGCATGGCGAAAAAACTACTCCGCCTGTTTTAAGGCAACGAGATCATCAATTTTTGCACAAAGGTTTTTAAGAACAAAGTATTCTTCTGTTGCAACGGTACCTTCGTTGACTTCTTGTGTCCATTGTTCTAGAGGGACTTTTATTCCAAAAGCTTTATCAATAGCGAAAACAATATCAAGAAAATCAAGACTGTCGATTCCTAAATCGTCAATTGTATGACTCTCAGGTGTAATTGTATTGCGATCAATTTCACTGATTTCTGCAATGATATCAGCAACTTTATCAAACGTGGAAGGCAATGTACGGATTCCTTATTATAGAGTTAGTAAATTCAAAATACATTTAATATTGTTCTTCTAGCCTTTTTTCTCTTTAAAAAAAAGACTTAATCCAGAATATAGCTGTCTTTATCTATAGAGAAAAGAGGTTTACAGTACATGAAATACTATATCTCAATATTTAAAAAACTTTGAAATTTTATTACGCATTTATTTTACGAGACTATTTTTTCTATTGGCAGCAAGGACAGCAAGGGCTGTTATATTAACAACTCCCCGGGAAGTTACTGAAGGTGTTAAGATATGGGCGGGACGTGCTGCCCCGATTAGAATAGGACCAACATGGAGTGCATTTGTGAGGCTTTTAACAGTGTTGAGCGTGATATTGGCTGAATCAAGTGTTGGAAAGACAAGCAAATTAGCTTCACTTTTAAGACGAGAATTAGGAAAAACACGATCACGAAAAACTTTGGAAAGGGCAGCATCAGCATGCATTTCACCATCTGCTTCTAAATCAGGGTGTAATTTGGCAAGAATTTCTGTTGCACGTCGCATTTTACGCGCACTTTCTGTGTTTTTAGAACCAAAGTTTGAGTGTGATAATAAGGCTGCTTTTGGTGTTATTCCAAATGCTTCAACTTCTTGAGCTGCCAACACAGTCATTTCAGCGATTTCTTCTGCAGAAGGATTTTCATTGACGTAAGTATCTGTAAGGAAAAGAGTACGTTGTTGAGAGATAAGCAAACTCATAGCAGAAAAACGGTGAACATGAGGATCAAGACCGATAATTTGTTCAATCAATTCAAGTTGACGTTCAAAGCGTCCTTCTAAGCCGCAAATCATTGCATCTGCTTCTTCACGCATAACGGCAAGGGCAGCAATAGCCGTTGTTGATGTTCTCACTACTGTTTTTGCCATTTCAGGCGTAACACCACGCCTTCCTGTATAATGAAAAAATAAATTAACATAATCACGAAAACGTGGATCATCTTCAGGGTTTGTTAATTCAAAATCTATACCGGGACGAATTCTTAAACCAAAGCGTTTTAATCTTGCTTCTACGACATGTGGACGGCCGATAAGGAGGGGCGTTGCTGTTTGTTCTTCAATGACAACTTGTGCCGCACGAAGGACGCGTTCATCTTCACCATTGGCATAGATGACGCGTTTACGTTTTGCTGTTTTTGCTGCAGCAAAAACAGGTTTCATTGTTAAACCAGAAAGAAAGACAAATCGATTGAGGATATCATAGTAGGCCTCCATATCTTCAATGGGACGAATGGCGACACCAGTTGTCATTGCTGCTTTAGCAACAGCGGGGGCAATACGCAGTATTAAACGCGGATCAAAAGGAGAGGGGATTAGATAGTCTGGTCCAAAATTGGGTGGTTCTTTTGAGTATGCACGTGCTACAACATCTGAAGTTTCTTCACGTGCAAGGGCAGCAATCGCATGAACAGCGGCCATTTTCATTTCTTCATTAATTGCACTAGCACCTACGTCTAATGCACCACGGAAGATATAGGGAAAACAAAGGACATTATTAACTTGATTGGGATAATCAGAGCGTCCTGTGCAGATCATTGCATCTGGTCGTATAGAGCGTGCTTCTTCAGGCATAATTTCTGGTACTGGATTAGCCAGTGCTAAAATGAGTGGATTTTGAGCCATTCTTTTAAGATATTCAGGCTTTAAAACACCACCTGCAGATAGGCCTAGAAAAATATCCGCATCATCAATAATATCAGATAAAGTTCGTGCGTCCGTTTTTTGTGCGTAATTGATTTTCCAACGATCCATAAGGGTCTTGCGACCTTCATAAACAACTCCCTCTAAGTCACTAAGCCAAATATTTTCAACTTTTGCCCCAAGACGAACCAAAAGATTAAGGCAAGCGAGGGCAGCAGCACCTGCACCTGAGGTAACTATTTTTGCATTTTCAATTTTTTTTCCTGAAAGATTTAAGGCATTTAATACAGCCGCAGAAACAATAATGGCAGTTCCATGTTGGTCATCATGAAAAACTGGAATTTTCATTTTAGCACGAAGCTTTTCTTCGATGTCAAAACATTCAGGAGCCTTAATGTCTTCAAGATTAATACCACCAAATGTAGGTTCTAAAGTCGATACCGTTTGTACCATTTGTTCTATATCGGATGCATCAATTTCAATATCAAAGACATCAATATTCGCAAATTTTTTGAATAAAACGGCTTTACCTTCCATAACTGGCTTTGAAGCAAGAGGGCCAATATTTCCTAAACCAAGAACAGCAGTTCCATTGGATATAACAGCGACTAAATTAGAACGGGAGGTATATTGAGCAGCAAGATTAGGATCTTCATGAATTGCAAGACATGGTGCAGCAACACCTGGAGAATAAGCAAGAGCTAAATCACGTTGGTTATCAAGAGGTTTTGTTGCTTGTATTTCCAATTTTCCAGGTTTAGGGTACTGGTGATAAAAAAGTGCGGCACTGTCAAGTTCAGCTTTTGGTGAACTGAAATCACTATTTCGTTCTCTAGACATTTTTATGATATCCAAGTTAGCGTATGTGTATATGAGATGTTCCATCTACGATAAGGTTTTGTCCACTAATAGATCCTCATTTCTCTGAATATCAAAATGCATGAGTATGAGAAAACTCTTCTGGATCGTAAAACCAGTTTGATGATTCTTTTTGTTTTTGTGCATGAATAATTTCATTGATAGAAGCACGATTAGTTTTTTCTTTCCTTAATAAAACGCGTAAAAATTGATTAGTCTACAAACGAATAAAATATTACTAATAATTACATTACCAAGCCATTATTTTTTTTGCAATGCTTACAACTTAAGGAAAGAAAAGAAGAGTGTTTTCTATTAACTTCATCTTCTTTATTTAAATTTCTATAGGGAGGTAGAAGAAATTTTAAATAACAATTTGCAATTTATAAATTATTTTTGCAGCTATTTAAAAGGAAATTGGAACTTTAAAAATGGGAGTTGTTTTGTTTATTATTCAATTGAACTCTTAATAATGCAAACTTTATAATTTATAATGAAACATCTCGTATGTTGAATGAGAAATTTGAATACAATAAGATTCTTTTAGCTCAAATTCATCTAATATAATAAAAAATATTTACTTACATAATTCAAACGAGAGTAATATGTGGATAAAAAACATTAAAAAAATAAATAGAAGTGTTTCTATGAGCTATTTTAATACAAAAGCATGAATTTTTTTCACAATTAATAAAAATAATTATTACCGATTTTGTACCTTTATGAAACTATGAAAAATAAAGGAGTTAAGAAAAAGATAAGGAAATAGAAAACATGCTTTATCATTCTTAGAATGATACGTTGTTTGATAAGCCATTACGCTTCTTTAGGGTTATTGCTTAGGATATCAAAGAAAACCGCATGCCAATTATCCCAACCTTTGAAGTACAAAGCTACAGTTGAAAAAAAAGCATTCTATGATGAGCCATTAAAACAACTGGAGAGAGAAAGTGGAAAAAATATCTTTTTCCACTTTCTTATTTGTTATTGGATTCGACCACTTGCATGAGCAAGCATAGTATAAACTTTTCCGGTATCTGATATCAAGTACTTGCGAACTGAGTTGGAAGAGCCAGAACTGCGCGATATATCACGTAAGAGCTTTTCGAAATCTGTAACATATTGATTCACTGAACGTTTAAACCCAAAATCGCTCATATATTTTTTCTTAATCATTTCAAATATTTTTTGTCCATTTAAGGTATAAAGGCGTTCTGTTACGATGTTTTTTTGTCCACGTTGATAATGATCCCATAGCTCAATAATGGCATTGTGATTAATAGCTTGCACTATACCAGAAGCTAATGAATTAAGAGAGCAGTTTGCAGGAGATGGTTTTGTTTGCACTGATGTTAAAACATCATCACTAGGGGGAGCATCATAAAATGTTTCTTCACGTGAAGCTCTTTCTAAGAGATTTGATACCCATTTATTTGGTCTTTTTTTGCTTTGATCTTGTTGCAAAATAGGCTTAGGTGGCACAATCTTTTTAACAGACTCAGTGGAACTGTCACTTTTTTGATTAAACATTGATGATGTAGGAAATGCTGATATTAGCTGTTTTTGTGCGCTCTTTTGATCATTTTGTATAACACTGACTAAATCTTGTAACGCTGTAATCTGTTCATTCAAAGCTGTGCGAATTATTTGCGTTGTTTCTTTTGTTTTTTCTGGAAGTTTTTTTACATTTTCATTGATATCATTATTAATCTTTGAAAGCTCTAAACGAACTTCATCAGCCGAGCTACGTATATCTTCTGCTGCTTCTGAAAAACGCGTTGATGCTTCACTAACAAGCTTATTAAGTGATTGTTGGAATGAATTTGTGGAGTTACGCGCATTCTTATCAGAGCGTTCAAGTGCTAAGTTGAAGATTTTTTCATAATGCCCAATCATTTGATTAATTTCATGAGACTTTGAAACAAGAGCATCGCTTAATACAGAAAGCGTATTATGTTTTTCTTCAAGTGTTGCACTAAGTGAATTTTCAGACTGTTCAAGAACATGAATAGTTTGGGAAAGTGTCTTTGCATGTTCACCAAAACTGCTCGTTATATGATTAATTTGTTCAAAGGTACTCTTTGAAAGTCCTTGCAGAATTTCAACATTAGTATTGAGCGCTTGATTTGAAGCTGACAAACGCTCTGCTACTTGGTCCGTGTTGCGGAAAAAATTATTCGTACTCTCATTAAACTGCCCATCAATATTTTGAACAGCCGATAATAAAACATTACTATTTTCCTGAAAATTGTAAATTGATTGATTCAACTGTGTTAAGATGGATGAGACATTATTAACAAGCTCTTCCTTCATAATCGTTATTGTTTGAAGTGTTTCAGAGTTAGCTTTGGTTAAGCTATTCACTAAAGATTCATTATGCGCATAAATTCTTTGTTCAGCATCTTGTGTGGAAAGAGAGAGTTGTTCACCGATATGCTGTGTTAAAGAATCAATTGATTCTGTCGTATTTTGCGCTGCTTGATTTAAGTGATTTGTAAGCTCTGTTATTTTTCCAACATGTTGTGAAATTTGTGTTGTTGTTTGATTTCCAGCATCTTCCAGACGGCTCGTTACATCAGAGAGCTGATATCCTAAATTATTTTTAAGATTTTGCATAGAGTGATGAAGAACATCACAGCGTTCATTAAGAACTTGTTCTATTGCTGTTGTTGATGTGTGAATAGTTTCATTCAATAATGCTTGTGCATTATGGCTGGCTGTTGCGAAAGCTTCGACAGTATGCGCTGTTTGTTCAGACAGAACTGACAGAACTTTTTCACTGGTATCATAAACAGTTTTTTTGACATTTGATACAATGCGATTGCCTGATTCTGAGAGAATATTTTCTGCTTGTGCAGTAACATTTGTAACAGATGAAAGAATTTGTTCACTCGTAGAAGAAAGAATATCAGAAGCTTTTATAATCTTATTATGCAGGTTAGCTGTCACTGTATTAACAGAGTCTTCTAAGGTTATACGCATATTGTCAACACTGCTTTCCAGCGCTTGTTGAATTATCTGACTTTGCTCATTACTAATCATGAGAGACGTTTTTAATGTGTCAGAACGTTCCTCAATAACAGATGTTTGCATATCAATGGCTTCACAGATTTGGCTAAATTTTTCAGATAATGTTTCCTCTAGCGTTGTTGTCCGTTCAAAAATTTTGTGTGCACGATCTTCTAGATCTGTATCGAATGATTCCATACGTGTTTCAAGGGTTTCAAAGAAAACACCACTCGATTGAGAGAGCGTATTTTTTAAAATTTCGGCATGGCTTTCAAGGTTTTTGATATGATCTTGAACCGTTTCAGTAATGTTTTTATTATTGGCGACAATTGCACTCTCAACTAAATCTATTTGTTGTTTCAATGCAACATCGACACGTATATCACTTTTTGCAATGAGATTATGGATTGTTTCCATGCGTTGTTCAAGTGTGCGTGCTTGATCGGCAAGAACTTCATTGAGAGAAAAACTATTAATCGCTAAAGAATCGCGCAGAGCATCGGCACGGATATCAATATTTCTCGCTTGTGCTTCTAAAGCATCTTGGGTTGTATTACAACTTTGTACAATGACATCTTGTAACTTTTCAGTGCATTGGATGATGTTTGTAATATGATTTTCAGCTTGTTTATCAACGACTTGAACATTATCAGCCAAAACTTTTTCAATATGAGAAGTATTTTGGGACAAAACATCAATTTGATTTCTTAATGTATCCGCAATTTTATTTTTCTCGTTATCGAGCATGTCTGCCATAAGAGCTCGTTGATCAGAAAGTTGTACTTTAAAATCTTGTGAACGTTCTTGTATGATATCAACAATGGCATTGTCGACATATTGAATTTCTTCTCTCAGACTTTCTTTACTTTTATCAATTGCAGAAAGAATAGCTTCACGTCCATTTGTAAATGCATGGGTAATGTCTGCTGTTTTTTCTTGGAGGTTCTCATTTATTTTCAAGACATGAGCTTCCAAGAAGTTACCAAGTTTTTCAGCATTATCCTCTAAAGCCTGACTGCGTTCTATAAAGGAATCAATGATGGAATCACTATGTTCTTTAAGAGAAAGATCAACAGTTGCTAAACGTTGTTCAAAGGCTCCAATTGCTTGCGAGGTTACGTTATCAAATTTAGAAGAGAGTTTATGTGCTTGGTCGTCGAGCTTTAAGATCTTCTCATCAAAATTCTGTAGAGATTGATTATTACGATCAATAAGAGCTTTATCCAAGGCTTTAAACTTTTCATCAACAGCGTGCAAAGTTTGATCTGTTACTGCTTGTATATGTGTTGCAATTTTAGCAACATGTACTTCTGCTTTTTCAGCTGTTTCATTAAAAGTTTTTTCTATTTGTTTTTCATTATGATCAAATCGTTTTGCAAAGCCATCGAAGTTTTTTGCTAATTCATGAAAAAATTCCGTGTTTTTCTGCTGAATTTGTGTTGTTGTTTTGTTAAATTTTTCAACAAGCTGATTTGTTACGCCATCACCAGCATAGGAAAGTTTTTCAACGAGGTCTTCGCCTTGTTTTTGTAAAGTTTGAGAAAGGGTTTGTGCAAGCTTTTCAACATTGGTTACAATGTTAGAGGTAACCAAACCAAATTCATCACTCAGTTGTTCTTGGGTTCCTTTAATTGTTGATTGTACGCGATCTGCATGATTCAAAATGGCTATACGTTCGTTACTTAATTCTTTGATTAATGTGTGAATGCGTGATTCATTCTCAGCATAGGCTTGTTCTAGATTGTGAACTTCACCTTGTATGATTGCTTCAAGTTCAACAGCACGTCCGAGAGTACGTTCAATACCTTCGTTCATTGCCGCTACTTCTTCACGAATGGTTTGCCCTATAGCAATAGCTTGTTTTTCAGATAGATGTTGTGGTTCACTAAGGCGCTGTGCAGCATTGGTCATAAGAAGCGCAATATTATGCAAGTCGTTTGAACGTTTTGTTAATTGAGCAACGCCCCAAGATATAAGGATAGGAATTGCTGTTCCGGCTGCTACAGCAAGTCCTGTTGGGGAGGTAACAAAAGTGCTGATGTTGGATAAGGAGCTGAGTCCGGTAGGTGCGAGCTTATGCGCAATAAAAGCTCCTCCCGTTGCCCATAAAGCACTAAGCGCTGTTGTATACCAGTAGACTCGAGAGGAAGAACGCTGCTTGAATGGTCCAAAATTTACAGGGGTTGTTATATCATCATTTGCGGGAAGAAGTTTTGTAGGCAATAATGTATTATGAACAGTTCCACCTGAAATATCAGGTGAAGGTTTTGGAGCAAAAAGCTGTTCAACAACGGATTTATCAATAACAGCTTCATCATGAATATTAGAAACAAAAGTTGACGTACCGTTTTCAGCAAAAAATTCTTCTTCTGCCATTGCAATTTTTTGAATCAGATCATCGACATTAACAACATTTTCAGAATTATTGGATGATATCGTTTCAAATCCTGTGTCATCGAAATCAAAGTTCATAGCTTTTGTGAGGGCTTCTTCAACTTCGACTTCAAATGTTTGCAATTTTGTTCTGCGTGCCATACTCGCCTCGTACTCTTACAGCCGGAAAAGGGATACGTCCTCTTCCACATAATTTCTACATACTAGCTGTTAATTATTTAGAAAGGAATATGCTTAGGGAAAAATTTTAAAAACTTATCAAGATAAAGTTAACGCGGTTTCTTGTACCCTGTTTAAAAATGTTATAAAATATAGTAAAAACAATTTATTATTTAAATCTAACTAAAACAAAAATACTGTTTACAACTTGTGTTTATAGAAAGCTTTATAAGCCAGCAGTCTTTGAAATAAGGACAATTTAATAGCGGTTATATATACAGTAAGGTGCGAATGCCTTTCTTTAATATCGATAATCGTTAATAAATGTTGTTGTCCGCTTACTTTTATTGATTCTAAACGAAGCAGATTCATCATCACATATAGTCCGTAATAGCTTAGGATGTATAAAAGTATGCCTTTGAATTGTAAGCTCATAAAAAAGTAAACGTAGAAAAGTTTTTAATTTAATATAGCTTTTCGTAAGTTGTACTTTATTATTGTCTTAAAGAGCCGTTTTTTCTCTAATTTCAGTTGTTTGTTGCTGAATTTTTAAGCTTCTACGTTGACAATTGGATATTTTTCAGTCGATATGCATGCACGAATATTTTTATGCAATCTAGATAAAGGTGTAAGAATAATGGCAGAGCGATCACAACACCTGCAAGATGTGTTTTTAAATACGGTGCGTAAGCAAAAAATTTCCCTTACAATTTTTCTTGTCAATGGCGTTAAACTCACGGGTATTGTAACTTCATTTGATAATTTTTGTGTTCTTTTGCGCCGAGATGGACACGCGCAATTGGTTTATAAGCATGCTATTTCTACGATTATGCCTGGACAGCCTGTACAGATGTTTGAGGGTGAAAGTCCTGAGTAAACATATCATTTTAAGATAGACCTCTTATCCCATTTAAAAGTACTTAGATTGCTATGATAAATGAAAATGAGAGATTAGGAGGGGTATTTTCGCAGAATACAGAACAGGTGCGCGCACTTGTTCTGATACCGATTTTTCAAGAAAATAGAAGTGAAAGCTCTTTGAGAGAGTGTTCTATATCTTCTCGTGTTAAAGAATCATTGGGGTTAGCGCGTGCTATAAGGTTAGAAGTTGTTAATTATGAAACGATTAATATTGCAACGCCTCGCTCTGCGACTCTCTTTGGAAAAGGTAAAGTAGATGCGTTAACCTGTTATATAGATGAATATTCTATTGAGCTTGCGATTGTAGATCACTTTTTAACGCCAGTACAGCAGCGTAATTTAGAAAAATTATGGAATTGCAAAGTTATCGATAGAACGGCTTTGATTCTTGAAATTTTTGGGGATCGTGCACGAACAAAAGAAGGAGTTTTGCAAGTAGAGTTAGCGCGTTTGTCCTATCAAAAAGGGAGGCTTGTGCGGAGTTGGACGCACTTGGAAAGGCAACGGGGGGGGCGTGGCTTCCTAGGTGGACCTGGTGAGACGCAAATTGAAGCAGATAGGCGTCTTTTACAAGAGAAAATTATTCGTATTCGCCGCGAATTGCAAACGGTTATTAAAACACGTGCACTTCATAGAGCAAAAAGGAAAAAAACATCTTATCCTGTTGTAGCAATGGTAGGATATACGAATACAGGAAAGTCAACTCTTTTTAACCGTTTAAGCGGTGCAGATGTTTTAGCAAAGAATATGTTATTTGCAACGCTTGATCCGACTTTGCGCAAAGTTGTGCTTCCCCATGGAAAAACTGTTCTTTTGTCTGATACTGTAGGGTTTATTTCTAACTTGCCAACGAATTTGATTGCAGCTTTTAGAGCAACCCTTGAAGAAGTGGTTGAAGCAGATCTCATTCTTCATGTAAGAGATATGTCAGATCTTGATCATCGAGCACATGCCCAAGATGTTTTAGAAGTGCTTTCAAGTCTTGATATCGATATTGATGATATGGAGCATATCATAGAAGTTTGGAATAAGATTGATATGTTAGATGAGCAAGCATTGAATGTTTTACAAACAAGCGCAAAGACGCGATTAAATCCTGCTCTCATGGTATCAGCACTTAAGGGGGATGGACTCGATCAATTATTAAGAGCCATTGAAAAGCGAATTTTTGGAGAGGTGCAAAGCATTGAATATCTTTTACAACCTCATGAAATGTCGCTTATTGATTGGTTTTATGAAAACTCTGCGGAAATAGTGCAAGAAGGGCATGATGATGGGTCTATTACCATTAGAGCGGTTGTTACTTCTGAAGCAAAAAAACAACTAGAGAGCCTCAAAAAAAATATGAATTAAGTTCTTTAAAGCTATTGTTGAACATTTGTGCTTAAATTTTATATTTTTATTATCTCAAAATAATATGACAGCAAGTTAAGAGGATAGTTACTACTTTCTCTTAATAAAACAATATGAAGAAGTATTTTGCTGGTTAAAATAAAGATGAGTCTTACATGTAATAAAAGACTATTCGTACGTACCGTATGGCGAAGCATTTTGATTGTTTTGCTATTACAAATGCTATGTGTATCTTTGATTTGGTTGTATTATTTTGTCCAGCCCCGTGGTTACCAAGCAACTTTAACATTTTCATTATCTGATTCTGTAGGAAAGCCATTACCAATTAAAAAGCAAGACAATGTTATCGCCTTTTTGTTTTCACAGCCTATGTTCTTCAATGATTCGAATTTTTCTTTAAGTGCTTCTTATAAGAAAAAAAATCATGAAAATATCCGTTTATCGCGTCATGGTGATTTTATCGATCTTACTTTTGAAGCCGAGACACTTGAAGCAGCTCAACGTGGGTTGGAAACTTGGTTTTCCGCATTTTCACAAGCAATCATAAAACAGAAACAATTCTTGTTAAATGATAAATTAGAAGACAAACAATATGATAATATTGCAATCCTTAATATCGTGCAGGAATTTCGTAAATCTATTGATTCTTTTATTCAGCGTGGTGTAAAACAAACAGAGCTTTATGATCTTTCGATGCAATTAACGCAAGCAACTTTAAAACGTATTCATTTAACAAGTTTGAATTCAACGATTAACATGATGCGTGAAAATGGGCAGTCTTTACTGTCTTTATCGTTTATTGCAGGCAATTCAGCAATTGCTGCTCTGGAATCTAAACGTGATCTCTTGGAAACACAAAGAGCACATATGGCTGCACAATTAGGGTGGACACATCCTCAAATTAAAGCGATGACTGCAGAATTAGAGACAGTTTCTCATCAATTAAAAAATAAAATTTTACAAATCGTTTATCAAGTTCATTCAGATGAGGTTATTGCAACGGAATTAGAAAAACAGCTTCAAAAAAGGGTGAGTTTTTTTGTAAAAGATCAATCCCAATCTTTGAATGAAATATTTAACGAGTTTGAAAATAAAATAAAAGCAGCAGTCGATGCCCAAAATGAAGCGATGAGCAAGTCTGCTCAACGAAGAGAAAAAATTATTGATTCATATCGGAGATTGAGTGATGATCCTTTTCTCTTACAAAATACAAATATCCACGTGGTCGTGCCAACAACGTTAGCACCAATTTCTTTTATGGCTCTTTATGGAAAAAATATTCTTGTGAGTGCATTGGCCAGCTTCCTTACTCTTTTGCTAGGAATATTGTTATTCTATCCGTGCTTTAAAAGGAAAAAAGACCAAATCTCAGAAGAGGATTTGAGATCAAAAGAAAATGGTCTTAAGAAGAATGAGAGTATTTTAGTCTCTCAAGAAATGAAAAATTTTGAAGCTTTTATTACGATAGAGGGATTATCTGATGTTTTGAAATGGCGTGCTTCAACCATTATTTCAATCATTGGACCAGAAGCTGCACGGACAGCGGCAAAGCTTTCACTTCATCTCACAAAAGAGAACAAAACAATTTTGTTGGTCGATATTTCTGGTCAACAAATAGAGAAAGTCATTGGCCCACATCGCGGACTGAGTGATATTTTAACGGGCAATGCCAAGTTGCATGATGTTATTTACCGTGATTATGATACGGGGGTTGATATTCTTCCTCAGGGGTTAACAAGTGCTATTTCAGCACAAGATTTTTCAAATGATATTTTTCATATATTACAAGAATTTAAAAAAGAATATGATTTTATCATCCTAGAGATGGCAAGCGAACCAAAATATGGGGTTGAGCAATTTGCAGAGCTAACAGACTATTATATTTGTAATACTGTTCTTAATGAACAAGAATGGATGATGCGTATGGTAGACAGCTTTCCAAAGACTGTTTATCGCGTTGTAGCATCATAAGCTTCGTAAAAAAGAAATATGTATCGCATGTTATAGTGGTACGCTTGTTTTTTGCTAAAATTGTAGTACATACTAAAATAGACAAAGAGTTAATGTTTAAATTTTAAAATGCATTTTAGTTGGAGAGAAGCGTGGGGCAATCAGATATGGCAGTAAAGAGATTAAACAATAGCATTTTAACGCCTGTGCAAAAGGAAAATAGAAAACATATACAGGTGTGGCTTTACTCTATTTTATTGCTTTGTTTGGCAATTGTCTTAGTAGGTGGCGCTACTCGTTTGACGGGATCAGGATTATCTATAACGGAATGGAAGCCAATACACGGCGTTATTCCACCGATTGGTGAGGATCAATGGCAAGAGGAATTTTTAAAATATCAACAAATAGCACAATATAAGCTGCTTAATCCTGATATGACCTTAAGTGCTTTTAAGGTCATTTTTTGGTGGGAATGGGCGCATCGTGTTCTTGGGCGTCTTGTTGGTCTTGTCGCTTTATTGGGGCTCATTTGGTTTTGGGCGACTAAGCGTGTTGAAAAAAATATCTTACTCCCGCTTATTGTTGTACCTATTCTTATCGCCTTTCAAGGCTTTATTGGTTGGTGGATGGTTGCTTCAGGGATTGGGCAAAGTAATTTAACAAGTGTGAGCCAATATCGTTTGGCATTTCATCTTATAACGGCATGTTTTGTTATTGTTTTTGTTACTTATTTATCTCGAGGGCTTGCAGAATATTCAGAAAAGCCAGCAAATAAAAAGGTGCAATATTTTGCGGCATGGCTTGTTATTCTCGTCTTGATAGAGATTTATTTCGGAGCTTTGGTTGCAGGGCTTCATGCTGGAAAAGTCTATAATACATGGCCGCTTATGGATGGGCAGATTATTCCTGATGGATTGTTGCAGCATCGTCCTGTTTGGCTCAATTTATTCGAAAATTCCTTAATGGTTCAATTTATTCATCGGTTTTTTGCTTATTTTTTATTTATTGTCTCAGTTGTTCATGCTTTCTATGTACAAAAAAATGTTCCACATTCAACTCATTCTCGTCGTGCATTTCTTATTTGTGTTATGATTATTATCCAAGCAGTCTTGGGTATCTTAACAGTGTTACATGAGGTTCCGATAAGTTTAGGGCTCATTCATCAAAGTATGGCACTAGCCGTGTTATGTTTTGCGGTTGCACACTGGCGAGCAACGAAAGGGGCATATCGCGTTGTTGAATAAAAGTTTGTGGGTAGGGAGGTTTAGTCGCTTGCAAGCATTAAATCGAGGTTCTGGATAGCTGCAGCTGATGCGCCTTTTCCTAAATTATCGAATATGGCGCTGAGATTAAAAATACCTTCACGATCATTTCCAAATACGAACAGTTTCATACCATCTTTATTGGCTAAACACTCTGGATTAAGTCTTTCAAGTGAAACAGTTTCTTCTTGTGATGCAACTAAAATGGTATTTTGTCCATCGTAATGGTTTGCAAGAATTTCGCGCAAATCAGAACAGTTTGCTGATTTTGTGAATAAATGGCGGTGCAGAGGAAGATTCACAATCATTCCTTGGGGAAAACGACCCACACTTGGTATAAAAACTGGGGTTTGATTGATTTGTCCATAGATCTTGATTTCTGGCACATGTTTGTGTTCAAGATTAAGACCATAGATAAAATAATTGCCCTGAATATTTTGTTGAGATTGATTTTCCATTTGTAAAATCAACTGTTTTCCACCACCGGTATAGCCGGAGATTGCATTAATCGAGATGGGATAATCGGCGTCTAACAGTCCTGCTTCACGGAGTGGGCGAATCAAACTAATGGCACCGGTAGGATAGCATCCGGGATTGGTTATATAATGTGCTGCTTGGATGCGCTTTCTTTGTCCTGCTGTCATTTCAGGAAAACCGTAAACCCAGTCTGGTGCAACACGGTGGGCTGTCGAGCTATCAATAATCCTAATGTTTTTATTTTTTTGAAGCCAATGAACCGTTTCGCGTGCAGCATCATCTGGAAGACACAAAATAGCAATATCGGCTTGATTAAGATAGTCTTGTCGCAGATGAACATTATGGCGATCTTTATGAGCAAGAGAGAGTAGTTTTAAATCTGTACGCCTTTCTAAGCGTTTTTGTATTTGTAGTCCGGTTGTGCCATGTTCACCATCAATAAAAACTTTGGTTAGCATTCTTATTTGCCTTCGTATTAACTTTGCCTATTATATTCAGCTTTTCACATTATAAATTATTTTTAATCATTAAATTATTGAATTTCTTTAGATTATAGATATTTTTTGTAAAAGGTGTAAACAAATAAGAGTGTAAAAAAAGAAATGTAATCTCATTTTTTACTATTCTCGAGAGGAAAGTTTTTCGCTGTTTTTATAACAAAGAATAAGATAAATATTTGCCTCATTATTTTTGAGTGTAAGTAGTTTAAAATGTTTGGTTTGCATGGTTTGCTGTGTTATCGTTCTTTGACTTTATTTTTTTATGTTAGGAATGTGTTTTATGACTCAGCAAGAAAATGACGCACAAAAGCGCTTTTTTAATGATAATTTACAAACTGTTGATGGTGCAATTTTTGACGCAATTAGAGGGGAGTTTGAGCGTCAACAACATGAAATTGAGCTGATTGCTTCAGAGAATATTGTTTCAAGAGCGGTCCTTGAAGCGCAAGGGTCTGTTTTAACCAATAAGTATGCAGAAGGTTATCCAAGAAAGCGCTACTATGGTGGGTGTCAATTTGTTGATGTCGTTGAAGATTTAGCTATTGAAAGGGCAAAACAGCTTTTCGGTGCTGCGTTTGCGAATGTACAGCCTAATTCTGGTAGCCAAATGAATCAAGCTGTCTTTTTAGCTTTACTTCAGCCTGGTGACACATTTATGGGGTTGGATTTAAATGCTGGAGGTCACCTTACGCATGGTTCACCTGTTAATATGTCAGGAAAATGGTTTGATGTTGTTTCCTATGGTGTGCGTCAAGAAGATCAGATTATTGATATGGATGAGGTTGAGCAGCTTGCAAAAGAACGTAAGCCAAAACTTATTATAGCAGGGGGCTCATCTTATCCACGGCTATGGGATTGGAAACGATTCCGTGAAATTGCAGATGAAATCGGTGCTCATTTACTCGTTGATATGTCTCATATTGCTGGTCTTGTTGCTGGTGGCGTGCATCCTTCACCTGTTCCACATGCGCATATTGTAACAACAACAACACATAAGTCGCTTCGAGGTCCTCGTGGTGGTTTAATATTGACAAATGATGAGGCTTTATCCAGAAAAATTAATTCTGCAATTTTTCCTGGTCTTCAGGGTGGTCCTTTAATGCATGTGATTGCCGCAAAGGCTGTTGCGTTTGAGGAGGCTTTGCGTCCCTCTTTCAAGAGTTACAGTGCCAATGTTGTCGCTAATGCGAAAACTTTAGCAAAAACATTACAGGGTAATGGTTTTAATATTGTTTCTGGTGGTACAGATAATCATTTGTTGTTGGTTGATTTACGTTCCAAAAATCTAACAGGTAAACGTGCTGAATTGGCTTTGGGACGTGCTCATATTACCTGCAATAAAAATGGCATTCCTTTTGATTCTGAAACGCCATCTATAACATCGGGAATTCGTTTGGGATCACCTGCTGCCACGACGCGTGGTTTTTTAGAAAAAGAGTTTATTCAAGTTGGTCATCTGATTTCAGAAGTTCTTGATGGTCTTCGGAGTGCAAAAAGTGATGAAGATAATCATGCCGTTGAAATGGCTGTTGAGAAAAAGGTAAAAGATATAACGAATCAATTTCCTCTTTACTCTTATCTTACCACTCGTTAAGGATACAAAGGATGCGCTGTCCTTACTGCCAATATGAGGATACACAGGTCAAAGACTCTCGTCCAGCAGAAGAGGGGGCAGTGATTCGCCGCCGCCGTGTGTGTTCCGTTTGTGGTGGTCGTTTTACAACTTTTGAACGTGTTCAGTTGCGTGAGCTCTTGGTTGCTAAAAAAAGTGGACGATGTGAACCCTTCGATCGTGATAAGTTAATGCGATCAGTTGATGTGGCTGTACGTAAGCGCAATATTGATCCTGATCATATTGAACGAGCAATTTCTGGCATTGTACGCCAGCTTGAAAGTTTGGGAGAACCAGAGATTTCTTCAGAAAAAATTGGGCATCTTGTGATGGAAGCATTGAAAAGAATTGATGATATTGCTTATATTCGTTTTGCTTCTGTGTATCGAGATTTTCGTAATGCAAGCGATTTTCACGATGTTATAGATGAATTGTCAAAGGGTATCGCGGATACAGAATCTCGTTTTGATGAATAAAAAAGTGCAAGATGAACGGTTTATGGCTGCAGCTATTCGTTTAGCAGAACGTCATGTCGGTCTTACAGGTGAGAATCCTTCCGTTGGTACGTTAATTGTGCGAAACGATAATGGTGCTGTGGGGGCTTTTATTGTTGGCTATGGCGTAACAGCTATTCATGGGAGTCCTCATGCGGAAGTGCAAGCTTTACACATGGCAGGTTCTTTGGCTCAAGGAGCGACAGCTTATGTTACTTTAGAACCTTGTGCGCATTATGGAAAAACTTCGCCGTGTGTGAATGCGCTTATTGATTCAGGTGTTTCTCGAGTTGTTGTTGCGCTGACTGATTGTGACAAGCGTGTTGATGGTCATGGTATTGCTCTTTTGCGAGCGGCGGGTATTGAAGTGGTTGAGGGCATTTTAGCTGAAGAGGCTTTTGAATCCTTATGGACGCATTGGTGCATAAGGAAGATACAACGCTGTGCGGTCACTTTTAAAATGGCAATTTCTGCCGATAATGGTGTTGGAAAAAGAGAGAAGGGCAGCGTAAAAATTAGTGGAACACTTTCTCATGCCCATACGCATATTCTACGTGCTCAAAATAATGCTATCCTCGTTGGTATTGGTACTATATTAGCAGATGATCCACAACTCAATTGCCGCTTGCCAGGGATGGAGATGCGCTCACCAATTCGTATTATTTTGGATGCAGATTTATCTATCCCCCTTGATGCAAAAGTTGTCCAAACAGCCATAAAAATTCCTACATGGGTTATTTGTGATGTGGATATTTCAAAGAAAAGCAAAAAAAATGCATTGGAGCAATATGGTGTGTCTGTTTATTCGGTCGAGATGAATAATGGTTGTGTAGAACCCTTTGCTCTTTTACAGATGCTTTATAAACATGGGATTAATAGTGTTTTATTGGAAGGGGGTGTCAAGACAGGGGAAAAATTTTTGAATGCTGGTTGTGTTGATCATTTGATATGTTTTCATACCCCCATTGTTTTAGGCAAAAATCGTATTGAAGCCCCTCATTTTGGAAATTATCTCTCGCAGTTTCATGAGATTGAGACAAGAATGTTTGGAAATGACCGTTTTTATAAGTGGAGACGTAAGACATTATGTTCACAGGAATTATAACGGATATTGGTTGTGTTGAAGATGTTCAACCTTTAAAGCAGGGGATTCGTTTAAAGATTTCTACCCGCTATGCTATAGAAAGCTTAGCAATTGGGGCGTCAATTGCTTGTTCAGGAATTTGTCTGACAATTGTAGAGCGAGGATTAAAGCAAGAAGATTCCAATTGGTTTGTTGTCGAGGCGTGGGAAGAAACATTACGTTTAACGAATCTTGTACAATGGATAAAAGGAACTTTTGTTAATTTGGAACGTTCGCTTCGATTGGGTGATGAAATGGGAGGACATTTAGTTTCTGGTCATATTGATGGTTTGGCTGAAATCATTGATCAAAAAAATGAAGGGGATGCAATTCGCTTTTATTTAAAAGTTTCAAGACAATTTATGCCTTTCATTGTTAATAAGGGATCTATTGCTCTTAATGGGACATCTTTGACTGTTAATGGTGTTGAGGATTGTGTTTTTGATGTTCTTATTATTCGCCATACACTTGAAATGACAACGTGGGGACAAGCTAAAATTGGAGATCGGGTCAATTTGGAAATTGATCAACTTGCTCGTTATGCTGCAAAGCTTTTTACTTTAAAAAGAGAAGGTGAATAAGCCAACACTCTATTGATTGTTTTCAGAATTTTATGCTTTATAACCTTGATTTTTTTGATTCGTTTTTTGTGGAATTCCATTATGATGAAAGAGATACGTAAAAAGCCTCACGTATTGATTGTTGAAGCACGTTTTTATGAGGGGATTTCTGATGCGCTTTTGAGAGGTGCAGTGAATACTTTGCAAAAAGCTGAAGCAAGTTATGATGTTGTAACGGTTCCTGGAGCATTAGAAATACCAAGTGCAATAGCTTTTGCTGAACAAAACAAGATATCGTATGATGGTTATGTTGCTCTTGGTTGTGTTATTCGGGGTGAAACATATCACTTTGAAATTGTTGCTAATGATTCTTGTCGTGCATTGATGGATTTAACTGTTCATCAGCACTTGGCTATTGGAAATGGTATTTTGACTGTTGAAAATGAAGAACAAGCATGGGTGCGTGCAAAACTAGATGATAAAAATAAAGGTGGTTTTGCGGCTGAAGCTGCTTTATGTATGATCGCTCTAAAAAAGAGATTTGGAGATAATCGTTAAATATGGCTGATATAAAAAGCAGACATTTTTCGCGTTCAGCCAATAAACGTGGAGCAGCAAGACTCGCTGCAGTTCAAGCACTCTATCAAATGGATATCGTGGGTTCGGGGGTGATGGAAACGGCAGCTGAGTATGAGGCTTATCGTTTGGGAAAAGATATTGATGGAGACCAATATCTTGAAGCTGATTTTCAATGGTTTTTGGCTATTATAACGGGTGTTGTAAAAGATCAAAAGCAGCTTGATCCGCTGCTTCATCAACAGCTTTCTGCAGAGTGGTCTCTTTCACGTCTTGATTCTATATTGCGAGCAATTTTACGAGCAGGTTTATGGGAGTTGATCAACCGTAAAGATGTTCCCGTTGCAGTTGTCATGAATGAATATGTTGACATAGCAAAGGCGTTTTTTGAAGGTGATGAGCCAAAACTTGTTAATGCAGTTCTCGACAGTATGGCAAAAAAAGTCCGCCTCTAAGAGCTACAAATCCCCCTATTATAGATCTGATATTATCAGACCTATAATATTGAAACGGTATGCAGACTATATAATTTAGTTATGGGGTGGCAAATTCGCAGGGCCTTTTATAATTTGAATTAAGAAAGGATGTTCTTTCGTTACAGTTGGCGTTGTTTGTGTAATAAAATCAAACACTTGACCGTCTTGTAATCCGTAATTTGCAACTTTTGCAACCTGATTATTTTTATTGAAGTAAATGGCTAAAACTTTGCGATCAATAATCTTTGTTTTCATAAACTGCATCCCACGATAACGTGTCTGTGAGATGTAATAAAAAACTTCATTATCATATTTTGTTTTTAATGAAGGGGTCCCTAAAGTTAAAAGAACTTGCTCTTGACTTGAGCCAATAGAGATAGAACTTAGAGCATTTTTATCAAGAACATAGCCCTCTCTATAAATTTGGCTCGAACCTGAAGAATCAAGAAGGCTACACCCAGCAAGCATTCCTATGCTTGCTATTGATAGACCAATCAATAATTTACGTTTGATTAAGGCTATTATGTGAGGCATTTGAAACAATGGTATCTCCTTTTTATACTGAGATGTAGGACAAGAAGGCAACCTCAAGTTTTTTCTAATTTTAACTTAATCTACCGTAGCTTACACTGAGTTTCCCTGTTATAAAGCAAATTATGCCATATAGAATTTCTTTAGAAAAGAAAAAAATGCATAAATACTTGAGATAAATAAAAACATAGTGCTTTACGCGTTTTTATGTTTGGGAGTTGTCAATGAATGTTCAAAATGTTCCTCAAATGACATTTGCTTTGGCTTATCCAATATCTGTACGTTCTCTACCTGCTAAAGGTATAAGGGTTCATTTTTGTGCAAACAAAAAAGAATGTACACATTTAGCCCAGAACCATGATTTAATTGAAGTAAAATCTTGTGAGGGAAAATTCCATATTTTCCCGTGGAAAAAACGCGGAGTGCGTATAAAAGGTCTGTTGCAAGCGCGTATACTACAGTTATGTGTTGTTACATTAGAACCATTAGAAAATATCCTTTGTGAAAATATTGAGGTTGTTTTTGTTCCTGAAGATTCAAATTTGATGAAGCCCCAAATATCAGAGGATACAGGGGAATTGTTTTTAGATGTGGAGGGGCTTGATACTCCTGAAGTGTTTTATGATGATAAAATTGATATTGGCGCAATCATGGAAGAGTTTTTTGAGTTGTCTATTAATCATTATCCACGTAAAGAAGGGATAAAGATGAATATGGTTGAAAATTTAGAAGAAGCAGAGCGAAAATTCTCTCCATTTTCTGTTTTGAAAAATTGGAAGTGATTGTAAAAGCATACAAAAAATATCTATTGTATGCTAAACGGTATTTTCTGCGGAGCGATTTTCGCAAGATGTGCTGTGTGAGTATTCAGGAGCTAAAAATCATAATATGTATTTAAAGATGTAAATGAGAAGATGTGGGATATGCAAGCGTGATTAGAATTTCTGTGGATGTCATGGGCGGTGATTACGGTCCAGAAGCAGCTATTGCAGGAGCAGCAATTGTACAAAAATATTTATCAAATATTTATTTTCTATTTTATGGAGTAGAGGAGGCTGTTCGTCCGGTTTTAAAAAAATATCCCTGTTTGGATTCTGTATCGCGCTTTTGCCCTACAGAAAGTTATACACGCATGGATGAAAAGCCAAGCCAAGCACTTCGTAATGGACGTGGTAAATCATCAATGTGGTACGCCATTGAAGCGGTAAAAAATGGTGAAGCTGATGCTTGCATTTCTGCTGGTAATACGGGTGCACTCATGGCCATGTCTTATTTTTGTTTGAAAATGCTTGCAGAGGCTGAACGTCCTGGTATTGCGGGTATCTGGCCAACACTGCGCAGTGAGAGTATTGTTTTAGATATTGGAGCAACAATTGGTGCCTCTGCTAGTCAGTTGGTTGATTTGGCGGTTATGGGAGCAGGTATGTTTCGCGCTTTATATCACACTGAAAGACCAAGTGTTGGGCTTTTAAATGTGGGGGTGGAAGAGGTTAAAGGACTTTATGAAATAAAAAAAGCAGGAATGATATTGCGTGAAGTGCAATTAGAAGGATTGGAATATAAAGGATTTGTTGAGGGCAATGACATTGGAAAAGGAACAGTCGATGTTGTTGTGACAGAGGGGTTTTCTGGTAATATTGCTTTAAAAACCGCAGAAGGAACCGCGCGACAGATAGGAGAGATTTTAAACTCTGCAATGCGCAGTTCTTTTTTAACATCTCTTGGTTATTTTTTATCACGGGGTGCTTTTCGTATACTGAAACATAAAATGGATCCTGATAGGGTGAATGGAGGAGTGCTTTTAGGTTTGAATGGTGTTGTTATAAAAAGTCATGGCAGTGCTAACGCTAATGGCTTTGCTTCTGCTATCCGTGTTGGTTATAAAATGGTTAATAATGGACTTTTACAAAAAATAACGGCTGATTTACGGCGATTTCATGAAAATAAAGAAACACTTTTTGACCAAGAAGATGAAGTGGTGATGAATGGAGAGTCCTTATGATAAGCTCTTATAATAGAAATGAAAAATTTGAAGAAAAGGTAAGAGCTGAATGATTCGGTCAATTATACGTGGTGTAGGAAGTGCTTTGCCGAAAAGAAGTTTATCAAATGAAGAGATTGCAAAGTTTGTTGAAACGTCAGATTCATGGATTGTTCAGCGTACAGGAATACGCCAACGTTATATTGCCAGTGAAAATGAAACAACTTTTTCTTTAGGAGTTGAGGCTGCGCAAGCAGCACTTACAAATGCTGGTTTAACAATAAAAGACATCGATTGTATTATTTTAGCAACGTCCACCCCGAATCGTACTTTTCCTGCTTCTGCTGTTGAAATTCAGCATGCTTTGGGAATGAGCCATGGATTTGCTTTTGATATTCAAGCTGTTTGCTCTGGTTTTATTTTTGCTTTAACAACAGGAGATTCTTATTTACGGTGTGGGGGAGCTAAAAGAATTTTAGTTATTGGATCCGATACATTTTCTCGAATTTTAGATTGGGAAGATCGTACGACATGTGTATTGTTTGGTGATGGTGCTGGTGCTGTTATTTTGGAAGCACTAGAAACTGAGGGGGGTATTGCTTTTGAGCGTGGTATATTGTCTGCGAAATTGCGTTCTAATGGTGCTTATATAGATAAGCTATATGTTGATGGTGGACCTTCAACAACACAAACGACAGGCTATTTGCGTATGGAAGGACGAGAAGTTTTTAAATATGCTGTTGGTATGATAACGGATGTGGTTGATGATTGTTTTGCAGCTGCAGGTATGGATTCTTCACAACTAGATTGGTTTGTACCTCATCAGGCTAATAAGCGCATTATTGAAGCATCTGCTAAAAAGCTGGGAATTTCACTAGATAAAGTTGTGATTACCGTTGATCAACATGGTAATACGTCTGCTGCATCAGTTCCGTTGGCTTTAACAACAGCTGTTTGCGATGGAAAAATAAAAGAAGGAGATCTTATCATGTTAGAAGCCATGGGAGGTGGATTTACATGGGGAGCAATTCTTATTCGTTGGTAAATTATGGCTACTTGACCATATTTCAAGAAAACGTATAAGTCATTTTGTAATTTTTAATATTTTAATAGGTGGTTATAATGACAAGTAAGACAGTAACGCGTGCAGATTTAGCGAGCGTAGTTTGTAAAAGAGTGGGCTTGTCACATACTGAATCAGCAGCTTTAGTCGAATTGGTTTTGGATGAGATTTGCAACTCACTTGTAAGAGGTGAAGCGGTTAAATTATCTTCTTTTGCAACTTTTCAGGTTCGCAGTAAAAATGAACGTGTTGGACGCAATCCAAAAACAGGTGTTGAAGCACCGATTCCGCCGCGACGTGTTGTGACGTTTAAGGCTGCCAATGTCCTTAAACAGAGAATTTTAGATTCGCATCGTGCAAAACAGAAAAAATGATATCTCATAAATAAATGCCATGGTATGTTTGGTATTTGTTAAAGAAATGTATAAAATAAGGGTCTTTATTTTTTAGAAAAAGACTGGTGAGTAAGGTATCAATGATGGTCTTATTTTTGACTAATCTTGTTGAGAAATTGAGACAGAATGAGTCATTGTGAAGTAATTTATTTTGTTTTAAATAAGGTGTTACAAAATGGATAAAAGCTCTGATGCTTTTCGCACAATTAGCGAAGTAGCGGAGTTATTGGAGCTTCCGCAGCATGTCTTAAGATTTTGGGAAACACGTTTTAGGCAGATTAAACCAATGAAACGTGGGGGAGGAAGGCGCTATTATCGTCCGGTCGATGTTGATTTGCTCAATGGTATTAAGCAGTTACTATATGATCAGGGTTATACGATAAAAGGTGTGCAACGCCTTTTGAAAGAAAATGGTGTTGCTTTTGTGACTGCATTGGGTAATGGTGATCTTGATGCTATGAATGTGGTCATAGAGAAGAAACATGCAGTACAAACTTCTGAAAATGCTAGCAATAAGCCTAAGAAATCTTCTTTTGGGCTTTTGAGTTTCATGAGGAATGAGGGAGAAACATCTGTCGGTTCTGTGAATCTTTACAAAGATAAAACTGATAAAGCATTGTTACAAGAAATTCTGTTTGAACTCATTGAATGTAAGCGTGTTCTTGATAGAGCACGATAATAATATTTTTTTATTTTATATGTGTTTCGTAGATATTTAGATGTTTTATGGATGTGCCCAGAATTTTATACGTTCAACGAGTAGTCATATATCGTATGTGTATATTTAACGAGTTTTTTATAAGAGTTTTTCATTTGGTAAAATATGAAGAAGAGAAAGAATAAACGCTGAGTTTTGCCATTTTTTTTGATTTGGCTTTATAAAAATTAAGGTAATATCTCATCAGTGTAGATTGCGGGATGTAGAATGCCATTAGCTTACCAATTCATGTGCTTGTTTTAAAGAGATGTTTCTTCAGGCTTCTTAATCTTATTTTACCATAATGCCTCGTGAATGATTAATGGTAAATTCGTTGAGTACCGCTATTTTTATACTTATGAAGGTTCAAGTCGGCATCATCATTATAATTATAGCCTGTTCTCAATGACTGCAACAATTCTTAGCACTTTAGGCGGTTCATTGTAGGCATTTTAAAAGTCCTTTCTCAATAATTTTTATCCACACACTCATTCCGCTTGTTTCGTGCAAGCAAATGATTTTGATAGATTCAACATAAACATATTAAAAATAAGAGAAGCCTATGATATTCGAAACCTTATTTAATATGAATAACAATATATTATCATTATAAATCAATATCTTGTCCTTTTTATAAGGGCTTATCTTACGAATAAGAAATACCATTGTTCAGCTAATTTTACATATTTTTTATTAATAAATATAATCTTGTTTTCAGTTTTCTTGCTTGATGTTGCTATAATTATTGTAATGATCTATCCATGATAATAGCAGAATTTTTTTATTATAAAGGTAAAAGATTAATGTTATTATTAATATTCAATTGTCTATGATTTTTGCATTTAAACAGCTCATAGCTTATATTCAACTTTTTCACCAATCCACCTTGTAGAGAGAGAGCACGTTATTCTTTCTGGTGACAGGTCATTGTGCATGAAACAAAAACACACTACAATATCAAATTATTTCATTTTGTACAAAAACTGAAGATTTATAGTAAAAAATTAACGTATTACCATCTTCCGTGATATTATGCATTTATTACACGTTGCAAATCTGGAGGTGTTGCTTCATTTGAGAGTTGTTTAATCACATCTTCTACAGATAAAAGGGTTTGATTTGTACTTCCTAAGCGGCGCATATTTACGCTGTTTGTTTCAGCTTCACGTTTGCCACATACCAAAATTACGGGGACTTTTTGTAAAGAATGTTCTCGTATTTTATAATTAATTTTTTCATTGCGGAGATCTATTGTTGCGGAAAGCCCAACAGCTTTAAGTTTTGCTGTTATTTTTTTGGCATATTCATTTGCTTCGGATGTAATTGTTGCAACAACAATTTGTTCAGGAGCAAGCCAAAGTGGCATATGTCCAGCAAAATTTTCAATTAATATACCAAGAAAACGCTCCATTGATCCCAAAATAGCACGGTGGATCATAACAGGTTGACGTTTTTCTGAATCTTTATCAATATAGAATGCACCAAAACGTTCAGGGAGATTAAAGTCTATTTGTGTTGTTCCACATTGCCATTCACGACCGATAGCATCCTTTAATGTATATTCAAATTTTGGACCATAAAATGCTCCTTCACCTGGAAGGATGCTTGTTTTGATTTGTCCTGCAAATTTTGTTTCAATCGTTTTAAGGACAGATTCCATGATACTTTCTGCATGATCCCATAATGCATCAGATCCAACTCGTTTTTCTGGACGGGTTGAAAGCTTAAGACTAATTTCTTTAAAACCAAAATCGGCATAAGTTGATAAAATAAGATCATTAATACTGAGACATTCATCGGCTAATTGTTCATCAGTACAAAAAATATGCGCATCATCTTGTGTAAAACCACGCACACGCATAAGACCATGTAAAGAGCCTGAAGGCTCATAACGATGAACAAGTCCAAATTCAGCAAGTCTAATAGGCAAATCACGATAAGATTTTAAACCATGTTTAAAAATTTGCACATGACCAGGGCAGTTCATTGGTTTAAGGGCATAAACATTCCCATGATCTGAATCTTCTTCTGCTGAAATTACTTTGAACATATTCTCCTTATACCAACCCCAATGGCCAGATATTTCCCAGAGTGACCTATCGAGAACTTGTGGTGCATTAACTTCAGCATATTGATGATCATCAAGGCGTCTACGCATATAGCTGATCAAATTTTGGAACATTTTCCAACCTTTTTTGTGCCAAAAAATCATTCCTGGCCCTTCTTCTTGAAAGTGAAATAAGTCCATTTCACGTCCCAAGCGGCGATGATCACGTTTTTCAGCTTCTTCTAGCATATGGAGGTAGGCTTTTAAGTCATTTTCATTTGCAAATGCTGTTCCATAAATTCTCGTGAGCATTGGATTATTGGCATCGCCACGCCAATAAGCTCCTGCAACTTTCATTAATTTGAAAGCATTCCCAATTTGCCCTGTAGATTGCATGTGCGGTCCGCGACAAAGATCAAACCACTCCCCTTGATAATAGATTTTTAAATCTTGATTTTCAGGAATGCTATCAATAAGTTCAACTTTATAAAATTCCTTTTTCTCAGAAAAAACTTTTCTTGCTTTTTCACGAGACCAAATTTCTTTTCTAAAAGGTTTATTGCGTTGGATAATTTCACGCATTTTCTTTTCAATGACGGTGAGATCATCTAATGTGAAAGGTTGTTGGCGTGCAAAATCATAATAGAATCCGTTCTCAATGACAGGACCTATTGTTACTTGCGTTTCAGGAAAGAGCTCTTGCACTGCTTCAGCAAGGACATGGGCGCAATCATGCCTTATGAGCTCAAGAGCGCGTGAATCTTCTCGGGTAATAATCTCTACTTGACCAGATTGTCCCAATGGATCCGATAAGTCTCGCGTGATACCATCAAGACTATAGGCGACTGCTTTTTTTGCAAGTGATTTAGAAATAGATTCTGCTAATTCCAAGCCTGTCATTTCGGCGGGGTAATTACGTTTTGAACCATCGGGAAAAAAAAGAGAAATAGAGCAAGACATAAAAACACCCTCTTAATCCAATTCCGCTAACGATTGCGGATGGTTTCGTGAAAATTGAGTAAAAAGCTTATAGACTAATTTTTTATCAATACATGTGAAAAAAGAAAAGGATTATTTGTTGTGTTTGTCAGAAATTTTCCAGTAACGCCAAGGTTTATAAAAACAGCAAGAATTTCCAAGCGATGGAGGGACTGGATCAAAGCCATCTGTTCCAAAGGGCCCACAACGCATGATACGAAAGAGTCCCATCCATGCACCAGCCCAAAGCCCATGGCGTGCTATCGCTTCATATGTATATTCTGAACAAGTCGGAGCATGGCGGCACTGATTACCTATAAGGCTCGAAAGTGTTATTTGATAGAAACGTATTAAGGAAATACCCAATAATCGTCCGGGTGTTTTTTGCCAAGTGCCTGTGTAATTCCGAGTCAACTTTTTTTGTCTAGATTGTGATTTGAACATTTATTTTTCTTCAATTTTTTGAATGCAGTCTATCATTGCATCAAAGGGTAGTAGTGTTGCTGCATGGCGCACTTTATAGTCTTTAATGGGCTGTAAGCAAGAAAAATCCTCAAATGGAGCTTGAGGAGAAGGACCATTTTGCGTTAGCATTTGGTAGATAACTTCACGCAATATTTTAAGATCTTGAGTTGTTTGTCCGATGATATGAGATGCTAAAAGTGAAGCTGAAGCTTGCCCTAGCACACATGCATGTATTTCGTGAGCAAAATCGGTAATAATACCATTTTCCACTTTTAAATCTACAGTGATTGTCGAACCACAAAGGTGTGCATGTTTTCTTGATGTTGCATCAGGATTATTAAGACGCCCAATTTTGCCTATATGTGCAGCATATTTAAGTATTTTATCATTATAGATAGTATCAATCATGCGCTATTGCCTGAAATTTTGAAAGTCGTGATTGTTTAAACTTTTAATTCGCTTATATAGAGATTATACAAAATGAGATAGGTATGGAGCAAATGCTTTGTATAGAGTAAGCTTGGAGTTTTTGAATGCGTAATGTTGTTAAAGAAGACACAAATTTATCTGAAGAAAAGCGTCCGAGTATTGAAAAGGTGGAAGAAGCGATTCGTACATTACTCTTATGGATAGGGGAAAATCCAAATAGAGAAGGGCTTTTAGATACTCCAAAACGTATAGCCAAGGCATATCGCGAGCTTTTTAATGGTTATAGTCAATCGGTTAAAGAAACCTTAGGTACAGTTTTTGAAGAGGTTTCAGGATACAATGAAGCCGTAATCGTAAAGAATATACCTTTTTATTCACACTGTGAGCATCACATGATCCCAATTATTGGGAAAGCACACATAGCATATCTTCCTAATGCAAAAATTGTTGGTCTTTCAAAAATTGTACGTGTTGTAGATATTTTTGCTCGTCGTTTACAAACTCAAGAAGCTATGACAGCGCAAGTGGCTCACGCGTTAAAAACGTATCTGAAGCCTCATGGTGTAGCAGTATTGATTGAGGCTGAGCACATGTGTATGGCTATGAGAGGAATCCAAAAACAGGGCTCTACAACAATTACAAAAAACTTTCATGGTTATTATGAAAAAGATCAAGCGGCACAAGCACATTTTATGATGATGGTTCAAAGGTCATAGTAAAGCCCACATTTCTCGTAATCTCTATTAAGTTATAAAGCATCCGGATAAAATAAATTATGAGAAAAAGAAAATTGGCTTGTACCTTTCTTTATGATTTGTTAAAGGCTAAAAACCAAGATTTTTTCTTTCCACGTGCGGTCGTGGCGGAATTGGTAGACGCGCAGCGTTGAGGTCGCTGTGGGGCAACCCGTGGAAGTTCGAGTCTTCTCGACCGCACCAGTTCGCAGTGAGTCTCTCCATAGTGAGATGAAGTTATGTTAGAGAGAGGGGATTTATAGGCATTATAGAAAAATCTTTTTGTATGTTATTTGTTGGTGTGTTGCCAATAATATTTCGTTTTTTATTACTTTATCTATGCATTTGAAATGTTATATTTTTATAAGGTGGGGTGAAGTTGCAGTGAGAAGTATAATGATTCTGAGATATTTAACACTTCTTATTTGTATTTCTTTATTATCAGCGTGTAGTGATTCACGTGCTGTACTTTGGCATGGGGTGCATGCAACACCTTCTATGACTGCCGTAGAAAGGGAAGTTGAAGGGAAACCAGTTTCTCCAAAAGCCATCGTTCCAGTGTATGTTGCAACGAGTCGTATGATGCAAAATAATTACGCTCAACCTTATGGTGCAGAGCGATCAAATAAAGTTCATTATAATCGTGTTGACGTAGGAATTCCTCAGCAACATGTAAAGGGAGTTGTTGAAATAAATGCCTATAAACCTACACATGATAAGTATTTTGCAGCAGTAGCATTGCAAAAATACGATAATAAAGAACAGTTTAAACAGCAATTAAATGCTGCTTTAGCAAAAAAGCCAAAAGGAAAAAGAGAAATTTTTCTTTTTATCCATGGGTATAATAATAATTTTGCAGATGGTACATTTCGTACAGCACAGTTTACACACGATTATTCTTTAAATGTTGTCGCTGTGCATTATTCTTGGCCTTCGGCCGGATCAGTTCCTCTTTATATTTATGATCGTGACAGTGCTAATTTTGCCCGTGACGGATTGATAGAGCTTTTAACACTTATTAGTGAAACCAATGCTGATCAAATTTCGGTTATTGCACATTCTATGGGCAATTTTGTTATAATGGAAGCATTTAGAACGTTAGCGTTACAGGGAAAATATAGGCCTATTCGTCGTATTACAAGTTTATTAATGGCTGCACCAGATATTGATGTTGATGTATTTGAGCGCCAACTTAATGATATAAAAAAACTTCCGCAGCCAACCGCTATTTTAGTATCCAGAGCAGATAAAGCTCTTGCGGTTTCAGGACGTCTTACGGGTGGACATCATCGTGTGGGCGATGGCTCAGATATTGAAATGTTGCGTAAAAATGGAATAGCTGTTCTTGATTTTTCTCATGTGGATGGGGGAGCACACAATGTCTTTGCATCTTCGCCAACGTTGATGGCTCTTTCTCGAGAAGGTTCTTTGGCTTCCACAATTATGCAAGGTACAGAATTGTCACCTAGTCAAGCCCTTCTTGCTGATGGTAGTAGTGTGTTGGAAAAAACAACACATCTTATCCTTTATACACCTGTACGTTTTCTCTCTCCACGGATTCCACGTTGATCGTGAAAAGAGAGAAGGGGCTCCATCGAATAATGTATTGGAGGTAATATTTTTTAGCACTTTCTTTAGAATGGTCTTGTAAAATGAAAAATAAATAGCGGGATGAATGTAAAAAACAGTCATTAGGTGAGTTTGTGATGATTGCACGGAAACGCTATGTTAATACGCCTACAGTTGTTGATTATTTGTCTCATTCCGCAATTAAGTTATTAGACATTCATGCTATGCTTGTGAAGGTGAGAAAAGGTGATATGGGGGAAAAACCAAATTTATTGCGTCAAATTGATTCTACAAAAAAACAGTTAGATGAGATAAGCCATGCTCTTATTTTAGAATATCGTAAACGCCAAGAAAATGAGCGTTTTTTAAAACAAATTCTGCTATCCATTTCTGATCAACTTTTTGCACTTAATAATGGTTTTAAGGAAACAGGACGTCTTTTTTTTCAAGAAGTTAGAATACTTCAATCTCAGATGCAATGTTTATATGAGGGAAAGGAGAGGCTGCATTTGTTGAATAGCCAAGAATCTTTTTGTTCTCCGTCAAAGATTGATGAAGTCATTAAACAGTTACAAAAAGCACGAGAAAAGCTTATTCTTGAAAGCCCACATCTCTTTGAAAAAAGCACAAAAGCTAAACAATAAAAGTTCTTTAGTTGAGTAGATAGATAATTTGAATTTTACAGCAAAAACGCTGTTAGATAGAAGGCTATAACCTTTTGAAAGAAAAGAATTTGCTTTAATAAATGAAACACATGCCTTATATCTTTGCTAAAGTTAAGGCTGATTAATTAGGTGACTTTATTGAAAAAAATGTTTGTGGAAAGAATTTTACAAAAAACTTTCTGATTCTTTTAATAATAGCCCGCCGGATAATTTTACCAATGTCATGAAGTTGTTAGTATATTCATTAGGCAAATAAAAAGCAAGTAAAATAAAATAGTTATGTCTAATATAAGGGAAAAGGTGAATCTTGATTCTATTGAGTTTTTTGCCTCTATCCCTCATCTTTTTGAAGCTTTTTTATCGCCTCTATAGCTA
>NZ_JBHIQC010000016.1:0-34958 GCF_042196385.1 Bartonella sp. AP150HLJHH
ATCTTACGTTATTCGAGACTCTCATTCAACATACAAAACAGTGAATTATCATTATAAATCAGTGTGTTGTAGGTTTATGAAAGAACTGATTTTAATAATAATGAGGACTTTGGGTTGATTGCATACTACGTTGAAAAAATAATAATCAATGCACATTTTAAAATGTTATATGATTTAAATCATTCAATTGTATCATAATAAGGCTACAAATACCGAGAATAATTATGGAGCAGGTTGACGCCAAAATGACGCGCCATCCTGCTTTTTTTAGTGATCGGATATCAACACCTAATCCTAGTGCAGCCATTGAGATAACAGTAAACAATTGGGCAATAAATTTGATGGGATTGATAGCCTTTTCAGGGATAAGACCACTTGAGCGAACAAGCATCATGATAATAAAGCCAATGATAAACCATGGGACGAGGGTATGTAAACGCAAGCGTGTTTCTGCTGATCGGCGATAAATGATTGATAGAGTAAAAATAACAGGGCCTAACATGAGAACCCGTACTAATTTGACAATTGTTGCAATTTGAACACTTAGAAAAGAGACAGATGCTGTTGCTGCTAAAACCTGTGGTACAGCATACACAACCATGCCAGCAAGCACACCATATTGGCTGAATGACAAATTCAGAGATGGATGTAAAAAGGGTAGAAATAAAATAATAAGAATTCCTAAAAGAGCAGTGAAGGCAATTGACGCGGCTACATCGTCATGTTTTGCTTTTATGACAGGTGCAACGGCGACAATAGCTGAATTGCCACAAATAGCATTCCCACAAGCGACCAGCATTGCCAAATGTGTAGAAAGCCCGAAAAGTCGGCCGATGGCAAAGCTCAGGATAATCGTTACGAATATCACGAATATGATACTAGCAAGCAAATTCCAGCCAGCTGAAAGGACTGCGTTAATGCTAATGCTTGCTCCTAGAAGAACGATAGCAATTTCGAGAAGTGTTTTTGCACAAAAGGTGATACCTTTTTGAAAATATGTTGGCAAAGGAAAACAACTACGGATAATCGATCCTAAAAGAATTGCCAAAACAAGGCTTTCAAGCCATGCTTGTCCAAAAAGCTGTTTTTCTACGACTTCTAAGCCATAAGCTAAGGCTGATATGAGTAAACATACTAGAATACCAGGACCAAAGTCGTTTAAAAGTGAGAGTTTTTTCTTTATCACTTGGATATTTTCCCCATAAAAAGAAATAATAGTAAATTAAAGCGAGATAACAGGTAAGAGAAAGAAATTTTTAAAGATTTGTTCTTGCTTGTACAGCTGCTGCTAAAGTTCCATCATCAAGATAATCAAGCTCGCCTCCTACAGGAACACCATGAGCAAGTCGCGTAATTTTAACTGGAAAATTAGAAAGCTGATCAGTGATATAGTGAGCAGTTGTTTGACCTTCGACAGTCGCATTGACAGCAAGAATAATCTCCGTAATAGTAGGGTTTTGTACAACACGCTGTATTAAGGTGGCAATGTTGAGTTCGTCAGGACCTATTCCATCTAAGGGGGAGAGTCGTCCACCCAACACATGGTAACGTGCGGCTAAAGTTTTTGCGCGTTCAAGAGCCCACAGATCAGCAATATCCTCAACAACGATGATTGTTGTATCATCGCGGCGCAAATCTGTACAAATTGAACAAGGATCAATGGTATCGACATTTCCACAAACAGAACAAATGCCGACTTTTTCTATAGCTACTTGTATAGCTGCTCCTAAAGGTTCTAGCAATGTCTCTTTTTTTTTGATAAGATGAAGCGCAGCACGACGCGCTGAACGTGGACCAAGACCTGGTAACCGTGATAAAATCTGAATGAGACGTTCAATCTCAGGTCCTGCAATGTATTTAGACATATTTTTGTCCCACGGGAAAAATCCGTTTCATTAAAATGGAAGCTTGAAACCTGATGGGAGTGGTAGCCCTGCCGTCATACTTTTGGTTTTTTCTTCTATTGCGACTTCGATTTTTGTTCTTGCTTCATTATAAGCTGCCATAATGAGATCTTCAAGAATTTCAGCTTCCTCAGGTTTGAGTAATGAAGGATCAATTTGAATTGCTGTTATAATATTTTTGCCATTTAAAGTGATATGGACGAGACCACCCCCTGCAGTGCCCACAGCTTGCAGATTAGCTATTTCTTCTTGAATCTTCTGCATTTTTTCTTGCATTTCTTTGGCTTTTTTCATCATGCTCATCATTTCACGCATAGGAATAGGTATCCTTATTCATCATTGATATCATTTTTATTTTTAAAAATATCAGCATTTTTAAAGGTATTGGGGAGTAAATCAAGATCATTTTCTTCTTTATTAAGTCGAATATCGACAATTTTTGCTTCTGGGAAATGATTGAGGATTTTCGCGATATCAGGATCTGTTTCTGCATTGGAAAAAAGAGTCTTTTGAATCGCTATACTTTCCTCCTGTAAGGTTGGGCCACCTCCTTCATTAACAAAAGTTATTGTCCAGCGTTTTTCAGTCCATTGAGATATCTTTTTTTCTATATCATGAGCAAGAAATTGTGGGGTATTTTCAGAAAGTCTCAAGGTAATATGCCCAGCTTCAAAAGAAACAGGATGAACAAATTCTTTAACAAGGAGTTTGAAAGGAACGTCATTATGCTGTTCGGCTAATTGAACAATATCGTGCAAAGAATTAATCACGAGAGTTTTAGGTTCAGTAATCTTTTCTGTTTTTTGCATGACAGAATGCGATAAATTTGCAATCTTTTCAGAAAGATCAGTAGATTGAGAAGTTTCTAGAATTTCTGTTACTTCTTGAGCGCTGATTTTGTCATGGTTTTGATTTTTAACTAAATTTTCTGGTTGTAAGGAATGATCTAATTGGTTTTTCAAAGATGTTTTTAAATCTGATTGATCGGCTAATGTATTTGAAACGCTCGAGGAAGCATGGGCTCCGACCATTGTTTCTTTTGTTATATTATTTGCATTTGTAGATTCTTGATGAGAAGAGTTTTGAACCAGTGTGAGAGGCGTTTTTTCTTGCGTAAGCTTTTTTAAAGCCTCATCAAGAGTTGGTAAGTCAGCCGTGTGAGCAAGACGAATTAAAAGCATTTCAGCGGCTTGAAGAGGACGTGCAGTTTGATTAACTTCCTGTAAACCTTTGAGTAACATTTGCCAGTTTCGGGATAAAACAGGAACGGAAAGTTTTTTTGAAAAGTCTAAACTTCTTAAACGTTGTTCTTCAGTCAGAGAAAAATCTTCCACTATTTCTGGTGTAAAACGTAAACGTGTGACCAGATGATTAAAATCGGCTAGTTCTGTCAATATAGTAAGAGGATCAGCACCTGCTTCATACTGACTGCGTAATTCATGTAACGCATTGACAACATCGCCCCTCATGATAAATTCAAAAAGATCAATAATACGTGCTTGATCCGCTAATCCTAACATTGTACGCACCGCAATAGCATTAACATTGCCATTGCTATGGGCGATTGCTTGATCAAAAATGGATAATGCATCACGTGCAGATCCTTCTGCAGCACGGGCAATCATAGAGAGTGCTTGATCTTCTACTTCTACCTTTTCATATTTCGCAATTTGACGCAAATGTGCACTCAAAGCTTTTGAGTCAATACGTCGTAAATCAAAACGTTGGCAACGCGAAAGAATTGTAATAGGAACTTTGCGAATTTCTGTTGTGGCAAAAATAAATTTCACATGGGAAGGTGGTTCTTCAAGAGTTTTCAATAAACCATTAAAGGCTTGTGTTGAGAGCATATGTACTTCATCGATAATATAAACCTTATAGCGTGCAGAAACAGGACGATAGCGTATTTGTTCAATAATTTCACGAATATCATCAATGCCCGTATGAGAAGCGGCATCCATTTCTATAACATCAATATGGCGTCCTTCGATAATTTGTGTGCAATGTTCACCAAGAGAGTCCAATACAGTTGTTGGTTGGTCAATATCTTTTGTTTTATAATTAAGTGCACGTGCCAAAATACGTGCTGTTGTGGTTTTACCTACGCCACGAATCCCTGTTAACATCCACGCTTGTGCAATACGACCTTTTTCAAAGGCGTTGGTGAGAGTACGCACCATAGCTTCCTGACCAATGAGGTCAGAGAAGTTTTGGGGTCGATATTTACGAGCAAGAACACGATAGGCTGTTTCTACCGGTAAATTTTCCATGAGTATTTCCAACTTCGAAGTTCTTTATGCGTACATTTTGATAATACAAAAGCATAGATCAATACTGTAGTCTCATATAAAAGGATTTTTTCTTAATCAAATTATTTATGGGACAATTTGTTTAAAAATAACAAAACCCCTTTATTTACTGCATACAAATGCTGCTCTGAAGATTAAAAATACCTCGCTAAAAGACAGCATAAAAAATAATTTTTTCAGCAAAATAGGAGGTTGGAACGATGACCCGTACCAGAACTCGTTGGGGCTGCTTCTTTCCAGACCTGACCCAGTTGGCGAGTAGTTCGTCCACCACCAACCTCCCAAGTCCATATTGTCGATTTGGAATGAAAAATCAAGCTCAGAAACGAAAAATATCCTAAGAAAGACGAAGAATTTTCCTTTGCATTTAATTTATTGATATATAAACAACAAAGAGATTGTGGATTTACCAGTTTTTATAGCAGTAGCTCTGCATATTTATTTGGTATGAAAATATTTTTTCGCTTAAGATAGTCTGAATGTATAATTATCTCATTCGCTGAAACATGTAAGAGTTTTAGGATAGATACATCTGTTCTAAAACTACGAAATTGAATCATCAAAAATTTACAACAGTCAAAGAAGCAAATAAAGCAGATAGATCATGTAATTGGCTAACATTCGAAAGTCAGGGGGAAGAGTGCTATTTAAAGAATTATAAAATATTGCTTTAATGGTGTTGCTCCTCTATACAAAACAGAACATCCCAAACAGAATACATTTAATGTTATACATTCACAGGCTTTTGAAAGAGCGATTGCTCAATACTCTTAACTATATTTCAAACTCCACTCATAAATAGTATACATGCTTCCCTTGAGTTATAAATCTATTGTTGCGCTACCCTCTTTATGCTTAATACAAAGTATAAATTTTAGCCCTCATACTACTTAACAACTCCCAATGTTGCGATCCCTTGCACTTGAGAGGCTTTATAAGAAGCATTTTTATTCCTTTTTTAATCGTTTTTACTCACACATCACTCCCATTTGTAACTTTCAAGGAAACGATTTTAATTGATTCAATATGAGATTTAAGATGGGAGGATCTTACTTTATTTGTGGTTGTAATTCAGTATAAAAAATCGAACTCTTATAATGATAAGTCAATATATTAAATATCTTATAAGAGAACCACCTCATTTCTATAGTGAATGAGAATATAAAATATGTAATGTTTTTTCTTTTAACATAATATAAATATATAAATACTGAGTAGATGTTATCGCTCTTTTTTTGCGTGCTTGTTCTTTTAATTAAAAAACATTGATGTTTATCACAAGATGGATCAATATATGAATTTTCATTATTTGAGAAAAGGTTTCATATATTTTTAAGAGACTGTACTCATGCAAGAGAAGATGCAACATTAAACGCTATAGAAATAAGGGGGTACTGATTTTATAAGCATAAAAATGGTTCTTATTCGATATAAGCGACATTTTATAGTTTCAGATAATTATATTCTTTAATAAGGAGGGAAAAGCGAGATAATTTTTATAAAAAGCTGAATGAGTATGACTTAAAGTGCAGAGAGGAATGCATCTGTAGAGCAAATTTTACTTTTCTGTTTATCTAAGTGATTTGGGTATGGTGTGCTTTATATTACTTAAAATAAAGCAGTTGCGAAGATAGAAGTTATATTCTTATTAAAAAAATAGTTCTGATAGTAGAAAATACAGAACAATTTAAGTTTAGTCTTTTAGTTTTCGCAAAAGTTCTTTAATATCTAACCTTATAAGCAGCTTAAGGTTTGTCATATTAGGATAAAATACCTCTTCAGCGATTAGTTTTAATAGCTCATTATGCCGTATTTTGAAAAAAACACCTGAAAAAAAGAATAACTCTACTCAAATTTAGATGTTATAGAAATATTGTTAATCATAACCTCCTGTGTCACAATCTGTTCCAACAACTTTTTTGTTCGTAATATTTTTAAAAATATAATGTCCTGACCAAGGAAAACTTATATGAAGAGATTTTATATTTTTTAGGGTAAAGATTTTCTTTTCTTTATCATGGGTTATTTTCTTTTCATCATCAACAAAAATTCTCAATTTGTTTAAATCAGAAGGGGCAGAGTATGATAAAGTAAAGGATACTTTCTTCGGTTTAAAGGTATTACAAGAGTATTCAACTCCTTGCTGGAATGTATAGGATGGTGTGATCACAACACTTTCATCCCGCGCAAAATTCCATTTTTTTTCACCAAAGCCAGCAAATGCAACACTAGAGTAGGCGAGAATATTTGCGGCTAATAATCCTCGCGTGAAGACTTTTTTCATTATCCTCTCCTTTTTTCTAACGTGAGGTGAATCATAAATCAGTTTTTATAAAGATACAAGTTCAAACTTAACGCTAAAATCAGGGCTAAGTTGCATTTTCTAGTTTTAAACCATGTTTAGAATGATATTAATCTAAAAGATTCGAATGCTCTATTATGTATAATAATTTGAATTGTTTTGAGAGCTAATTTAGAAGTTCGTTATCTTTATTGGAATATTGTCAGAGGAAATGACTTTTCTCAAGAGGCTCTCTTTGAATATATAAAGGGAAATAGATGGTACAAGCGTTTTTATTTTTGGTTACTGTGTTTTTTTACACTGGTTTTTATACGAGTTGAATTGCGGTTTATCATGATATAATTTGTGAGAAAATATTATGAAAATAATTTATATATTCTATTACGAGCTGTTTTTTCTTCTTCAGTGTTTATGAAGGGTGTTGAGTAGAAAAAATGAGCCCTTTCAAGATGCGTTGCATTATGAAATTTTTACGATGCTTTTTGATATCAACAAAAAATGATAGCAGCTTAATTGCTTTTATATATACGATGTTCGATCGTTTTGTGCTGGATAAGTACCGATAATACGCAGTTCTGCAGAAAAGAAAGATAATTCTTCTAAGGCAAGTTTCATCATCGGGTCTTCAGGATGTCCTTCAATATCAACAAAGAACTGTGTTGCATTGAAATTTCCACCAATTTGATAGCTTTCTAATTTTGTCATATTGATACCATTCGTTGCAAATCCTCCCATAGCTTTATAGAGAGCAGCGGGGACATTGCGCACTCGAAAAAGAAGACTGGTGATGATTTTTTCGCCATTTTGAGGTTTGGGGACATGTCGTTTGGAGCGTGAAAGGATGACAAAACGGGTAATATTATGAGGGTTATCTTCAACATCTCTTTCAATAATATCAAGTCCATAGAGTTCTGCTGCGATTAAAGGTGCTAAGGCAGCCTGTGAACGTTTAGCATTTTTTTTAATAAATTTTGCAGCTCCAGCGGTGTCAGCAGAAACAACAGGTTTCCAACCGTTGTTTCGTATGATTTTTCGGCATTGTGCAAGGGCATGCGTATGGCTGTGGACGGTTTTAATTTCGTCATGTGTAACGCCGGGCAAAACCATGAGTTGAAAATGGATAGGTAAAAAATATTCATCAATAATATAAAGAGATGACTGTGGTAAAAGATGATGAATGTCTGCAACGCGTCCCGCAAGGGTATTTTCAATAGGGATCATAGCAAGATCAGCTTTCCCGCTTTCCACTAAATTAAGGGCGTCTTCGAAAGTAGCAGAGGGAACAGCATCCATATTGGGGAACATATTGGAGCAAGCAATATGGGAATTAGCGCCGTATTCTCCTTGGAAAGAAATTTTATTGGTTTTTTTAAGTATTTTCATGCTAAAATCTCACAAACTCTATCGAGATCATGTTGTGTGTCTACACCTAAGGGAATTGTATCGACTATTTCCACATCAATACGCATATTGTTTTCTAATGCACGTAATTGTTCAAGTTTTTCACGTTTCTCAAGTGGTGAGGGTTTGAATGATACAAATTTCTCAAGTGCTTCGCGCCTATAGGCGTATATTCCAATATGGTGATAAAGAGGACCCTCTCCATAAGGTGCTTTGGCGCGCGTAAAATAAAGAGCACGAAGGCGATTTTGAGAAAGCGGTGTACCAATGATTTTGACAACATTGGGATCTCTTGTTTCATTTTCTTCAATGATTTTGGCACCCAAGGTTGCAATATCAGTAAAGCTATTTTCTAAAGGGCGTAGCGCACGAATGATTTCACGAGGCATGATTGTGGGTAAGTCACCTTGTATATTTAAAATGGCGTTGTAGCGTTGTTCAGGATCAATGCGCACTAAAGCTTCATAAATACGATCAGATCCAGACTTATGATCACCTCGTGTTATGATATATTCATGCCCATAATCTGCAACAGCTTTAGCGATATCATTATGATCTGTTGCAACGATTGTACGTCCTATTCCAGCTTTTTTGGCTTGTTCTGCGACATGAACAATCATCGGTTTTCCGCCAATTTCAGCGAGAGCTTTTTGAGGAAGACGGGTTGAGCCCATACGGGCAGGAATAAGAATAATTGTTTCAAGAGCCATTGTAAGATTCCCAATGTCATCTGTGATGCATTTATGATGTTGTGTGTTATAAAGAAGATGTTGTGTGTTATAAAGAAAAAGCTTAAACTAAAAATGGTAATAAAATCGTGAACATTTGAGTTTTTATGAATCGCTCGAGATTTATTTATTTTATTTGTGCTTGTTTATGTGTGCTGGTCGCTATTGTGGGGATTTTCACACTCAGCAATATAGTTTACGATCATCCTACATCAGTCCAATATCATCATACAGTTGCCAAGAATGATATATTTCAAGAAAAACAAAAAGCACCTGATGTTTCCCTATCACTAAATAGCCGCCTTCAACAAGGCAATTTTGAAAATGGCCGTAAAGTTTTTCGCCAATGTGCCATATGCCACACATCTGGACGCAATGAAGCAGGGCGTGTTGGTCCAGTTCTCTGGGAGATTGTTAACCGCCCTTTGGCATCAGCAGCAGGTTTTGCTTATTCACGGGCATTACGTGCTCATTCTGATCAAAAATGGGATTTTGTAACGTTAGATCGTTATTTACATTCTCCACGTGAAGCTTTTCCTGGGACCATTATGTCTTTTCGTGGAATTAAAAATGACCAAGATCGTGCCGATCTCTTGCTTTATTTACGCAGTTTATCCGATCATCCTGTTCCTTTACCAATGGATAATAATAAAGCGAACGAGCCAAATTAACTTATACCATAGATGTTAATTTTAGAAAGAAGTCTGATTTTTTTGTAATTTTAGTTTCACAGTTTTATAAAAAGAGCTCTTATTGATGTTTTGTTAGGGGGGAACGCCCCTCACGCAAAACAGAACATATTTAACATTGCATATTTACTCGCTTATTTTAAAGAGATCTTTTATAAAAATGCACTCTTTACGCTGTCGTCTGTGGATTGGTTTTCAAGATTTGTGTGCTTCACTTTTTCTACATATACTTGTCTGTGAAATTATTGCTGAAGGATTATCAATTTATGAGCCGCAGCTTTCTGCTTCTGAATGCAATAATTATGTAATTAAAGCTCTCCATGAGGTTTATCTCAATCCTTCTATACACATCAATCCCTATGTACTTTTACATCAAGTCCCATGTATTTTTCTTATGAACAGAGACAATTGATTGTTCTTATACGTGCAATAATCCTAAGCTGCATTTTATGATGCTCGATGAATAGACGTTTTCTCTTGAGGTTAGAGATGTACGGACAGATCATTGACCTTTTATAGTATCGATCACTAAAATATGACTTAAATTATTTATTTATAGGTTATGGTTTGAAGTAAGCACTTTCATGTGAAACAATTTTTATGTGTGAATAGTAAAATAGTTGAATAGAGTTCTGCTGATTGTATTTTTATCTACGTCGAAAATTTTTTACACAAGAATACTGATAGCAGCTGCGTTCCCACGAGTCTCTGTCCATTTATAGACGATGACATGAAATTATGCTGATAATCCATTATAGAGAATTATTTTTTCACAAAAGGTTTGCCATATTTGTGATAAATTTAATAGGTTTCATTGGTTACAATGTTTCGATGACTTGCGATAAAATTAATTAGTATTTCAATACATATTGCGAGAGTGCTAAAAATTAGTGGAAGAGAGGACATAATCATGATTCTCCAAGCTTCTTAATAACTATGGTATTTTCTTTATAATTTGAGCGTTTATAAGTAATAATATTAAATTGCGCTAATAATCCATTATAGAGAAGAATCTTTCCTACTAAGGGCTCTCCGATGTTTGTGATCATTTTAATAACTTCCATTGCTTGTAGGGTCCCAATAACGCCAGGTAAAACACCGATGATTCCAGTTTCAGCGCATGTTGGGATAGTCCCGTGAGCTGGAGGGGTGGGAAATAAATCGCGATAGTGAGGATTATTGTCTTTATACGGCATAAGGACCGTTAATGAGCCATTAAAACGTTCTACAGCACCGCTTATTAGAGGTTTTTTGCATTGGGCAGCGTGATCAGCGAGAAGATAGCGTGTGGTAAAATTATCACTTCCATCAACAATGATGTGGTAAGCATTGAGCAGTTTATCCACATTACTTTTATCTAAGCGTAGGGTGTGTTTTTTAACTACAACATGGGGATTTATTGCTTTTATAGTGGTTTCAGCACTGTCTGTTTTGCTTTTGTTGATTGCATTTGTTTTATGAATAACTTGGCGTTGTAAATTGGAAAGTGAAACGATGTCGTTATCGACAATTCCAAGGGTTCCAACACCTGCGGCAGCCAAATAGGTTAAGACAGGAGCACCAAGACCACCCGCGCCTACAACAAGAACACGTGCTGTTTTTAGCTTTTGTTGCCCTGCACCACCAATCTCAGGCAAAATGATGTGGCGTGCATAGCGTTCGATTTCTTTGTTGTTTAATTTTATATCTGTTTCTTGTGTCATAAATTTTCTCTTGTCATAGTTCTTTTATTGTTTACTAAGTTTATGATGCATAGACCAGTCTGCTTTTAGGATAGAGAGGATTTATTTATGAAAATTGCCATTCAGATGGATCATATTTCAACAGTTCGGATTCAAGGAGATACGACATTTGCACTCGCTTTAGCAGCCCAAGAACGTGGACACTCTCTCTTCCATTATACACCAGATCGTTTATCTCTATACGATGGTTGTGTGATTGCACGACTAGAGCCATTGATTGTACATGATAAAGAGGGAAGCCACTATCGATTAGAAAAGCCTGTTCGTACGGAATTAACAGATATGGATGTGGTTCTTTTACGCCAAGATCCACCTTTTAATCTCAATTATATCACAACAACTCATTTGTTAGAGCGTATTCATCCTAAAACACTCGTTGTGAATGATCCTGCATGGGTACGCAACAGTCCAGAAAAAATTTTTGTTACTGAATTTTCTGATCTGATGCCAGAAACATTAATTACCAAAGATATTGAAGAAATAACAGCTTTTAGAGAGACATTTGGCGATATTATTGTTAAACCACTTTATGGGAATGGGGGCGCTGGTATTTTTTATTTAAGACAAGATGATCGCAATTTAGCATCATTGTTAGAAATGTTTGCAGAAATTTATCACGAACCTTTTATTGTTCAGCGCTATTTAGAGGCAGTACGAAAAGGAGATAAAAGGATTATTTTGCTTGATGGTACACCTGTTGGAGCTATTAATCGAATTCCGACAGAAACAGATGTGCGCTCTAATATGCATGCTGGAGGTCGCGCGGAAAATGTGGAGTTAACAAAACGTGATTATGAAATTTGTGAACGCATTGGTCCAGCCTTAAAGGAACGCGGTCTTCTTTTTGTGGGGATTGATGTGATCGGAGATTATATAACAGAAATTAATGTGACGTCTCCTACGGGAATTCGTGAAATTAAACGCTTCTGCGGTACGGATGTTGCTCATTTGTTTTGGGATGTTATTGAGTTCAAGCGTTCAAATGAATTTATTTGACAGAGGACAAAAACATGGTTTTAAAAAAATGATCCATGTTGTTTTTTATATTTGTTATGTTGCAAATGTGAACTAGAATGACCGTATAATATAAATTAAGAGGCTTTGTTTTCAATTTTTAGGGAGTTTATAGATGAACAAAGTATTATCAATTGGAGTGGGATTGATTTTTGCGCTACTGCTGTCAGCAAATGGAGGCAATGCGCGCGATCAAATACAGATTACTGGTTCATCTACAGTTTTACCTTATCAAAAGATTGTTGCTGAAACATTTGGAGAAATTTATCCCCATTTTAAGGTTCCGGTTATCGAATCGGGAGGAACAGGAGCTGGTATTAAGGAATTCTGCCGTGGTATTGGGGAGAACACTGTTGATATTGTTAATGCTTCGCGAGCAATGAAACCGAGTGAATTACAGTCTTGTTTTGATGCTGGTGTAAAAGATGTTGAGGAAATACGTATTGGGTATGATGGCATTGTTTTTGCAACTGATATTAAGGGACCTGATTGGAAATTACAGCCAGTAGATGTTTATAAAGCCCTTGCTGCTCGAATTATTATAGACGGAAAGTTGCAACCGAATAATGTTTTGAAATGGAGTGCAGTCAATAGAGCTCTTCCTGATTGGACGATAGCAGCGTATATTCCTGGGGAGAAGCATGGGACACGTGAAGTTTTTGAGGAAAAATTACTTACTAAGGGGTGTAAAGAGAGTGGGGCAGTTGAAGTGATGAAGTCTTTAGGAATGGATGATAAGGAGATACACACTGCTTGTATTGCGGTACGTAAGGATGGAAAAGCGGTTGATATTGATGGTGATTATTCTGAAACATTTGCGCGTCTAACTTCTAATAAAACAGGGGTTGGTATTTTTGGTTTGTCTTTTTATCAAAATAATGCTGATAAACTAAAGGTTGCCGATATTAACGGTTTTGCGCCAACAGTTGAGACGATTTCTAGTGGACAATATCCGGTTTCTCGTCCGCTTTTTTTCTATATTAAGAAAACACATTTAGGTATTATTTCAGGTTTGCGAGAGTATGTTGACTTTTTTCTTTCTGATCAAATGATTGGTCCAGAGGGTCCTTTGGCTGAATATGGTTTGATTGTTTCTCCTGAAAAGGAGCGTCAAGCACAGCGTTCTGATTTTTCTGCTGGTCGAGTAATGACATTGAAATAATTTGCAGGGAAAATTTGTTGGATTTCTGGGATAGGGAATTTGGATGCTATTTTTTTATAAAAACTGAAAGATAAAATGCGCATTTCCTTTATTATTTTGTTATTATTGACTTTTGGATTTTGTGGTTTTTGTATTTCTTATATGCGAGCACGCATTCTTGAATACAGACAACATAAAATGCATTCTCGTGCGTATTATTATGGCTGGTGGACATTTTTGATTACTGTTATTCCAGCTTTTATTTTTTTAATTGTTTGGGATGCTGGGAGTACAATTTATTTAGAATATAATGCCTCTCGAGAGCTGGGGGCGTATAGTGCGCATGTAACAGAGCCTGTAAATCACGATCTACTTTGGGAGACACTTCGAAGTCTCGTCAAAAAGATTCATCGCTTTGAGGGGAATCTTTCTACCGCTTCCTATAAGGAAGTGCAGGCACAATTACTCGCGAAGGGATTGATTTTATCCGATGAAGCATCGGATGATGTGTTCAAAATAGCACAGTTGTGGGTATTCTCTTCTGAAAAGCTTAAGTTTATAGGTTATGTTTTTCTTTTTGCTATTGCGTCCTTTGGTTTTATCTGTGGAATGATGCAAATTGCGCCTCATCAACGTGCCCGTAATAAGGTTGAATCTTTTATTATTATTGGATTGATTTGTGCATCTATTGTTGCAGTCTTGACAACAATAGCCATTGCGCTTTCTATGCTTTTTCAGACAGTAAGCTTTTTTCAGTCTGTATCCTTTTCAAATTTCTTTTTAGGAACAGTTTGGGATCCGCGTTTTTCCGCGAGCGGTTCCAGCGATGAAGTAGGACAATTTGGTCTAATACCGCTTCTTGCTGGTACGCTTTATATTGCATTTGTTGCCATGCTTTTTGCTGTACCTATAGGACTATTTTCAGCTCTTTATATGGCGGAGTATGCTTCTGCGCGATTGCGAGCAATTGTGAAGCCATTGTTAGAAGTTCTTGCTGGCATTCCAACGATTGTTTATGGCTTTTTTGCTTTGAAGGTTGTGGGACCATTTTTACGAGATCTCTCTGCTTCTCTCTCAGACGGGGTTAGTTTTATTATGGCACAAAGTGTTTTGACTGCTGGAGTTGTGATGGGAATTATGTTGATACCTTTTGTTTCCTCTTTATCGGATGATGTTATTACGGCTGTTCCACGCATTTTACGTGAAGGTTCTTATGGTTTAGGCGCAACGCAATCTGAAACAATTAAAAAAGTTGTTATACCAGCAGCGCTTCCAGGGATTATGGGGGCTATTTTGTTGACGGCATCGCGTGCAATTGGAGAAACAATGATTGTGGTTTTGGCGGCAGGTGTTGCAGCAAATTTAACACTCAATCCTTTCGAAGCAATGACTACGATGACTGTTAAGATTGTTAATCAATTGACCGGTGATTTTGAGTTTAATTCTCCACAAACTCTGGTGGCTTTTGCCTTAGGGATGACGCTCTTTGTTATGACACTTTTGATGAATATTCTAGCTCTTTATATTGTGCGTAAATATCGGGAACAATATGAATGAATGAAGATTTTTTTCCTCGTCGCAATATTAGTCTCAAGCGTCGGTATTGGGCTGAACGTCGTTTTCGTGCCTATGGTTTGATTGCCATTTTTATTGGTTTATTTTTTTTATTTACGCTTTTATGGTCTATCATTAGTCAGGGTTATACAGCTTTTTTTCAAAGTGAAATGACATTATCGATTTATTTGGATGAAAAGATCATTGATCCAAGTGGTCAACGTAAAACAAAACCACAAGTGCTCATGACGGCGAATTATCCACTTCTTGTACGCAATGCTTTAGCGAAGAAACTTAATATCAATCAAAATGATCGAGCCTCTCTTTTGGACGTTAACCGTATGTTTTCAAATGGTGTCCGTGTTCAACTGCGTGAAATGGTGACAAAAAATCCAAAACTGATTGGCACAATGCAAAAAGTTAAAGTTTTGGCATCTGCGGATATTGATTCTGCTTATAAGGGACAGATTGATCTGCGTGTAGCAGAAAAAAACCGTAAAGTTTCTAATCGACAAATAGAATGGATAAAGCGTTTAGCGCATGATGGTACGCTTTATAAAACATTTAATATTGGTTTTTTTACATTTGGCGCTTCAAGTCGTCCTGAGACTGCGGGATTAGGTGTTGCGATCATTGGTTCTCTTTATATGATAGGCATCGTTTTATTAGTTTCTCTTCCGATAGGCATAGCAACGGCTCTTTATTTAGAAGAATATGCACGCAAAAATAAATTTACAGATTTTATAGAGGTTAATATCAATAATCTTGCAGCTGTTCCTTCAATTGTGTTTGGTCTTTTAGGACTCTCTTTTTTTGTTAATTTTTTAGGATTACCACGTTCAGCCTCTTTTGTTGGTGGTCTTGTTTTAGCGCTCATGACTCTTCCCACGATCATTATTGCAACACGTTCTGCTCTGCGTGCTGTTCCTCTCTCTATTCGTTCTGCAGCTTTGGGGTTGGGAGCATCAAAAACACAAATGATTTTTCATCATGTTGTTCCTTTAGCTGCGCCTGGCATTTTAACAGGCACAATTATTGGAGTCGCTCAGGCTTTGGGTGAAACAGCTCCTTTGCTTTTGATTGGAATGGTTGCTTTTGTTGTTAATATTCCTACGACCCCCATGGATCCAGCAACGGCTTTGCCTGTTCAAATTTTTATGTGGGCGGGTGAAGCAGAGCGTGCTTTTGTTGAAAAGACATCAGGTGCTATTATTGTATTGATGATTTTTCTTGCGATCATGAATATTTCTGCGGTTTTTTTACGTCGACGATTTGAACGCCGCCAGTAATTTTAATAAAACAACAGCTTTGATAAGATTTTTGTAAGGTGAATTTTTGTAATGAAGATTAAAATGCGCGGTCAGGATGTGAAGGTTTCTTACGGAGATAAAGAAGCACTCCACGGTATTACACTTGATATTCCTGAACATCAAGTAACTGCTTTGATTGGTCCATCAGGATGCGGAAAGTCAACTTTTTTGCGTTGTTTTAACCGTATGAATGATACAATTGAAGGCGCTAAAACAACTGGTCTTATTACCTTAGATGGGGAGAATATTTATGACACACGGATTGATGTTGTAGAATTGCGCGCTCGTGTTGGAATGGTTTTTCAAAAGCCCAGCCCTTTTCCAAAATCTATATTTGAGAATGTTGCGTATGGTCCACGCATTCATGGTTTAGTTAAAACACGCTCTGAATTGCATGATGTCGTTGAAAAGAGTTTGAGGCAGGCAGGTTTGTTTGAAGAAGTAAAAGACCGCCTTCATGATCTTGGAACAAGTTTATCAGGGGGACAACAACAGCGTTTGTGTATTGCACGTGCTATTGCGGTTAGTCCTGAAGTTATTTTGATGGATGAGCCCTGTTCAGCTCTTGATCCCATTGCAACAGCACGGATTGAAGAGCTTATCGATGCGTTACGGCAAAATTATACAATTGTTATCGTAACGCATTCCATGCAACAGGCCGCACGTGTTTCTCAATATACGGCTATGTTTCATTTAGGGCATTTGGTAGAAGTTGGTGCGACTGAAATGATCTTTACCTCACCAAAAGAGCAACGGACACAAGATTATATTACGGGGCGTTTTGGATAGGTGAATTGAGGAGTGTAAGATATGTCTATGAAACATACTGTCCGTTCTTATGATGCAGAACTAAAATATTTAAGAGTAAGGATTACAGAAATGGGGAGCCATGCAGAAAGGATGATTGAACGTTCTGTCGCATCGGTTGTGAGTAGTGATCTTCAACTTGCAACGACAGTGATTGCCGATGATGTGTTTTTAGATGAAGCAGAACGTGACATTGATGAAAAAGCGGTTGCTATTATTTGCAAACGCCAACCGATGGCTGTCGATTTGCGTGAAATTATTGGAGCCATTCGTATTTCTTCTGATCTTGAACGGATTGGGGATATGGCAAAAAACATTGCTAAAAGGACTGTTGCACTTTCAGAAATACGTCAATCTGCTTCTGTTTATCATGGGCTTGAAACAATTACAGCTTTAGCACTCAATCAATTAAAAGAAGTCTTAAATGCTTATACGAGTCGCCTATTAGAGCGTGTTGACGCGGTGCGTGAGCGTGATGAGAAGATTGATGCTTTGTATACTTCTCTTTTTCGTGAACTTTTGACGTATATGATGGAAGATATGCGCAATATTACGGTTTGTACGCACTTACTGTTTTGTTTAAAGAATATTGAACGAATTGGTGATCATGTTACTAATATTGCTGAAATGCTGCATTATATCATAACGGGTTACCATATGTCCTCTGATCGTCCTCGTGATGACCTTACTTATAAAGTTGGGGTAGGTGAGAAGAAAATAGATTAAAATTTTTCTTATATGTATAAAATAAGTTTGTAGATATATGAGTATTTTCTTACAGTGCAGCTATAAGAAGAATAAGATAACCATTTTATGGCAAAGCACAAAGAAGCAACAAAGAGCTTTTTCAGAGAAGCATGGCAGATTGTTAACTCTTGGTTTGACATATTTGTATATTGGATGATATCATCACTCGTATTGTGGCAGGAGGGGAGTTTTCTAGGGGAATTTCCTTTCAGATCATTTTGTTAAAATTTTATATTAAAGGGGATATCTGTATTATTTTTTCGTATGTAGAAGAAGTGGATAGTGTTACTTTATTGTAATTGAAACGTGTGGGTTATTATAGCCTATATTGAACCATGAAGAATAACAATATCGATCTGTAAATTAAGAGTTTTTTATTTTTTATTTTGCATAGATACTTTTTGATTACCTCTTGTATTAAAATTTTACTGAGTGGTAACAATTAGCTATGTACTTTATTGAGAGATACATTTAAAGCTCATTTCAAGACTTGAATATCTCAGAGATTATAGGAATGTGTTGCATAAGATGAAAAAAAATCGTTGGAATGTTTTTGTTACCTGTTGTGTAGCGCCGTTAGTTGTTGTGGGATGTGCTTCAAGTCATTTAGATGCTGGAAAAATAAATAATAATAAGACAAAAATGGTTACATATCCATTGACAGAGCGTCAATGTCTTATGCGAGCGATGTATTTTGAATCAAATCGCACAAGCCGTGAAGGAATGATTGCCGTTGGAACGGTTGTTATGAATCGTGTTAATTCAACCGCCTATCCTAAGACGATTTGTGGTGTTGTTGGTCAATATAGGCAGTTTGCTCCTGGTGTTTTAACGCGTCCTATGACGGAGAAAGCATCTGTTGCTCGTGTAAGAGAGGCGGCTGATGCCGTTTTACGAGGTGAACGAGATAAGAAAGTTAAACACGCTAAGTTTTTTCATACCGCTGGTTTGTCTTTTCCGTATAAAAACATGCATTATGTTCAGGTTGCAGGGGGAAATGCTTTTTATGAAAAACGATCACGTGATGGAGAACTTCAAGTTCCTACAAATAATCGCCCTTATGATGTTGCTTATGCTTTTGCTCAAGAACGTTCTGGTCATGCGCCAAGCTTTATAGATGAAGGCTTAGAGAGTAGGGGCGTAAAGGCAGAGAAAAGTACATCTCCTTCGACAGAAGTAGCACAGTCCAAGATGGCACATCCTGCGCCTTTTGCTATGGTACAGCTTGATAAAGTTCCTATCCCTGCCTATGCACCTCAACATCTAGCTAGGAAAGAGGAAAATAAAACGATTATGGCTTTACCTTCATCTGATCAGTTAAATGCAATTGTTGCAATGTTAGAAAAACGACACAGGAACTAGTAAGTTTTTCATGACCAAAGAAGGATTATATACCCATTGCGGTTTATGAATTAAGTGAATTTTAGCGATAATGATACGCATAAATATACGTAGAGAAAGCGAACTCAAAGGATCTGAAAAACAATTTATAATATGACGACATAAAGAACGCATTCTATTTAAAGAAGGGTATTGGTAATGTACTTTGATATTCATGAGACAATTTTGCCTGAAATGCTTAATCGTCTTGCAGAAATTACAGTGAAAGTGGGGTTGAATTTACAAGAGGGGCAGGATCTTGTTTTAACTGCTCCAGTTTCAGCGTTACCTTTTGTTCGGCGTATTGCATATCATGCTTATAAGGTTGGTGCTGGTGTCATTACACCAATTTTTAGTGATGATATGTTATCGCTTACACGGTTTGAAAATGCCCATACAGCTAGTTTTGATTGTGCCCCTTCTTGGCTTTATGAGGGAATGGCAAAGGCTTTTGAAAATGGGGCAGCGCGTTTAGCGATTGTTGGTGATAATCCTTTGCTCCTTTCCAATCAGGATTTTGATAAGGTTTCACGTTTAAATAAAGCCACTTCAATAGCTTACCAGCCGGCACTCAAGCAAATATCAAATTTTGCTATGAATTGGTCGATTGTTGCTTATCCAACAGCAGGATGGGCTGAGGCAATGTTTCCTTCTTTACCACTTAATGAGGCGATTAAAAAATTAGCCGATGCAATTTTTTCTGCTTCACGTGTTACAGGAGAAGATCCGGTGCAGGCGTGGACTGTTCATAATGCACATTTGAAGAAACGGTCATTTTGGCTTAATGAGCAGCGTTTTTCTGCCTTACACTTTACAGGGCCAAGGACTGATTTAACTGTTGGTTTGGCAGATGATCATGAATGGCATGGTGGTGCATCCGTTGCTCAAAATGGTGTTATTTGCAATCCGAATATTCCGACAGAAGAAGTTTTCACGACTCCTCATGCTCATAAGGTTGAAGGTTTCGTTCGCTCAACAAAGCCCCTTTCCTATCAAGGAACTCTGATTGATAATATTGAAGTACGTTTTGAAGCCGGGCGTATTGTTGAGGCTCGTGCATCAACAGGCCAAGAAGTTTTACAGCAGGTTTTGCAAAGTGATGAGGGTGCAAGCCGGTTGGGCGAAGTTGCCCTTGTGCCCCATTCTTCACCAATTTCTAAGAGTGGACTCCTTTTTTATAATACCTTATTTGATGAAAATGCTGCATGTCATATTGCTTTAGGGCAGTGTTATTCCAAATGCTTTTTAGATGGGGCATCATTGACGTCAGAAGAGATTGCAGCACGTGGTGGGAATAAAAGTGTCATTCATATTGACTGGATGATTGGTTCTGGTGAAATTGACATAGATGGCATTACCCAAGATGGTGTAAGAGTTCCTGTATTTCGTAAGGGTGAATGGGCTTAATTTTGTTACCATAAAACACGGTCATTTGAGGTGGGGTGGGATGTAAGCTTTATTGATACGTTAAGTATTTTAGAGTGTGTGGTATATATTCAAGGCAGGGTTTGTCCATAAAGCCTTTAGTTAAATGATTCACATGAGTAGGAATCCAAGTAAAATCGACTCATCAAGAATTTGTTTAGTAGATGTAGAGGAAGTCTTCGTTTTTTGAGGGGGGAAGAAGTCAATTTATCAGTGATACGATTGGAAAGTGTATAATTATTAAAGAAGAGTAATGCCTGAGCTTCCTGAAGTAGAGACAGTTCGTCGTGGACTTGAGTCCGTTGTAATTGATGCAAAGATAGTATCTGTCAAACTTAATCGTAGAGATTTGCGCTTTCCTTTTCCTGAGGCTTTTTCTGAGCGCCTTATTGGCAGAACAATTATAGAACTTGGTCGGCGTGCGAAATATTTATTATTTCATCTTTCTCAGGATGAAACGATTTTAAGCCATTTAGGAATGTCTGGTTCATGGCGTATAGAGAATGATTTTTTAAGAAAAGCTTGTTCAGCGTCAAGTAAATTAGTTAAACATGATCATTTTGTCATGGATATTCAGACAAAGAATGGTGACGTTTATCGTCTTATTTATAATGATGTGCGTCGCTTTGGGTTTATGCTTTTAGTCGATACGGATAAGCTTTATGAACATCCACTTTTAAATAAGCTAGGTCTTGAACCTATGAGTAATTCGTTTTCTGGTCGTTATTTACAAAAGGCTTTTGTTAATAAAAAAATGTCTCTCAAGGGTGTTTTACTTGATCAGTCTATTGTTGCAGGTCTTGGGAATATTTATGTTTGTGAAGCACTTTGGCGGAGTCGTTTGTCTCCACAACGTGGTGCATTTACATTGGCATCAAAAACGGCACGTGCACGTGAATTTGCAGATTCTTTAGCACAAAATATACGCAATGTGATTTCTGAAGCCATTTTGTCTGGTGGCTCTTCTTTACGTGATTATATGCATATAGATGGTTCGCTTGGTTATTTTCAGCATGCTTTTTCAGTTTATGGACGAGAAGGCAAGCAATGTTTGGAATGTGGAGCGCCTATTATGCGCATTTTACAGGCTGGACGTTCAAGTTTTTACTGCTCACAATGTCAAAAATGAATAAGGTGTCTTGCAAAATCTTACAAGAGGCTTAAAGTCATCGCATCTATAATATAATTACACAAGGCTTGAAAGGTTTTTTTTATGCTGAATAAAGTACTAACACATCTTGATGGAAATATAGAGAAGAGCCTTGAACGCCTTTTTTCTCTTTTACGTTTTCAATCGATTTCTACAGACTCGGCTTACAAGGATGCATGTCGTAAAGCAGCTGATTGGTTAGTAGAGGATTTAAAAAGCATCGGTTTTGAGGCTTCACGCCGTGATACGCCGGGGCATCCAATGGTTGTTGGGCATCATCCTGGACCTTCAGATGATTGTTTGCATGTGTTGTTTTACGGACATTATGATGTTCAACCTGTTGATCCATTGAGTTTATGGGAGGATGATCCATTTACACCTTCTTTAAAAGAGAGAGATGGAGAGAAAGTTATTTGTGCTCGTGGAGCTTCAGATGACAAAGGTCAGTTGATGACTTTTATTGAAGCATGTCGTGCATTTAAGAAAGAAACAGGGCAGCTTCCTATTAAAGTTACTGTTTTATTTGAGGGAGAAGAAGAATGTGCTTCTCCTTCCCTTATTCCTTTTTTAAAAGCAAATACAGATGAACTTAAGGCAGATTATGCATTGGTTTGTGACACGTCAATGTGGGATGCGGATACACCATCTATTGCTCTTTCTCTTCGGGGAATTATGGCAGAAGAGATTATTATCACAGCAGCGAATCGTGATTTGCATTCTGGTTATTTTGGAGGAGTAGCAGCTAACCCCATTCGTATTTTAACGAAAATCTTAGCAGGACTTCACGATGAAAATAATAGGGCAACACTTCCTGGTTTTTATGATGGCGTAGAAGAAACACCTCCACAGATTTTACAATCATGGAATGCACTTAATTGTACTGCTGAAAATTTTCTTGGTCCTATAGGACTTTCCGTTCCAGCTGGTGAAAAAGGGCGGAGCATTTTAGAGCTTGTATGGGCACGTCCTACCATGGAAATTAATGGTATTAGTGGCGGCTATGAAGGGGAAGGGATGAAAACAGTTATTGCTTCTCAAGCGAGTGCAAAAGTATCGTGTCGTTTGGTGCATAAGCAAGATCCAGAGAAAATACGCCAAGCGTTGCGTGATTATGTACGTAGCTCAATTCCTGCTGATTGTAAGGTTGAATTTAAGAATCACGGTTCTTCTCCGGCACTTCAGATTTCTGATGATTCATCTTTTATCAAGGAGGCGAAGGATGCCTTATCACAAGAGTGGGAAGTGCCTGCTGTTTTGACAGCCATGGGGGGCTCGATCCCAATTGTAGCAGATTTTCGGTCAATTCTTGGTATGGAAACTCTTTTGGTTGGTTTTGGACTGGCTGATGACCGTATTCATTCTCCTAATGAAAAATATAATTTAAAATCGTTTCATAAGGGGCAGCGGTCTTGGGCGCGTATTCTTGCTGCTTTAGCAAGTAGGAGGGTAAATGGCTGAGATTCGCGTTCATCAAGGTGATTTACCAAACTTAGACAATTATAAAACTGATGCCATTGCGATTGATACCGAGACTTTAGGATTACAACCCTATCGTGATCGTTTATGCGTTGTTCAGCTTTCTTCTGGAGATGGTACTGCCGATATTATACAGATTGCTAAAGGACAAAAGAATGCACCTAATTTGGTCAAGCTTCTTGAAGATAAAGCGGTCGTAAAAATATTCCATTTTGGGCGTTTTGATCTTGCTATTTTAGCACATACATTTGGTGTTATGCCAGAGGCTATTTTTTGTACAAAGATTGCTTCGAAACTCACGCGCACTTATACGGATCGTCATGGTTTGAAAGAAATTTGTAATGAATTGCTGAATGTGAATATTTCTAAACAGCAACAATCTTCGGATTGGGCGGCAGAAACGTTATCACAGGCACAAATTGAATATGCTGCGTCGGATGTGTTATATTTGCATCGTTTAAAGGTTATATTTGAAGAACGTTTAAGACGTGAAGAGCGAGAAAATGTTGCCAAGGCATGCTTTCAATTTTTGCCTATGAGAGCTAGGCTTGATCTTTTAGGATGGGCGGAAGTTGATATTTTTGCGCATAGCTAACTTTAAAATTGGCTTTTAAATGGAGTTAATTATTGATGTGAGAGGACAAAATGCTTGTACATTATGGGCATTTTATCCTCTCATCTTTTCTGATAAGAATTATAATAAATTCTTAAGTGCTATTTCATTTGAAGTTTAGGCAATAAAGGTATTTTTGCGAATTCATATTTTTTATTTTTGTAACAGCTTTTATTTGAAACAAAGCAATTTTGAGGAGAGGCTGAAAACATACGGTAGGTTGGAAGACTTAAATCTCTGAAACCGGTATACAGCCTAATTGGGGGAGAATATGAATGTGTAAATGTAAAAAACCAATCTCATCTTTACCATCATTTTTAATTCTGCTTTACGACTTTCAAAAGTATTTAAAGCAATGTCTGTTAAATAATAGAGATTACGCATTGCCCCATACTTTTGTTTCTCATGTTTTTAATGGATTTACGTTCTTCGTGTAAAACAGAACGCTCTAAACGGAATATATTTGTGTTGCTAATTCATGTGCTTTTTGTAAAGAAACCGACACCCAAGTTCATTTTACGGTGGCGCTCATAAAAGATATAACAATAAAGCTTCCAATACCAATATAAAATCTATTGAACACTACCATCTTTATGCTTATGGAGTAACAAGCCGCTACCATCCACACAACTGTGCCAATTCCCAATGTTGTGTAAGTCCTTAGCACTTGAGACGGTTCATAAGAGGCATTTTTAGTCTTTTTTTTTAGTGTTTTTTATCTACACAGCTCTCACAACTTGTAACGTGCAAACAAATGGTTTTGATTGATTCAACATGAAAAAGATTTGGAATGAGAGAATCTTATGATATTTAGGATTCTCAGTCAATATGAATAACGCTAAATTATCATTATAAATCAGTATATTATATGAAGTTCGTATAGTTTATTATTTTCAGACGATACTTCGTGCCTTTATTTATTACTCAATAAGTAATTTCTATGTTGGCAGAGCAGGGCAATTTTCTTTTATTTTAAAATTAAAATGCTTCAAAGCTTTGTTTTTTGAGGATTCTCACTTTTTATCTATAAACATGCTATTTTTCTCTAGAAATTTGCAATGAAGACACTAGATAAAATCCATTATGGATATTTAATGAGGTTAAATTTATGAATATAAAATATTTTATTACGGCTTTCGCTACGTTTGCTTCAATCTCTGTAGCTCAGGGTGCTTCTTTCTTGTCTTCTCAAAAGTTAATAGAGGGTATACCTTCTATTGTTCCTCCTAGAGATCTTTTTTCTAGTGAACAGTTGAGCAAGATCTTCTCTGAAGTTGTTCAAATGGAACTTTCTTGCACGCATAACAACCAATGCATAACAGCAGCTAAGTTAGTACCTGTATCATATTCTGGTAAAAAAAGATTTAAAAAGCCTAAAAGAGGATTAGGGAAAGGAAAACGACCAGACTTATTTGGACGAAGTCCAATGAGTTATTAAAAAGTAAGAAAACAACATCAAGAGGTCTAACGTATGATCGGGAATTGAAGAGAGGAGATATTTTTTATCATTTGAAAAGTGGAGGAGCAGTTGTTCGCAAAGGGTATTATAATTATGTACGGAGGGGGTGAAGAGTACTATTTGGAAAAGATATGGGGAGGTGGATTTCGGTGTAAGAATACTCTGTATAATGGCAATCGCTCGTTACAAAATTCATGGGTTTGGATAAATATAACCTCCCGATTTTGGGTTACGCTGTTATACTGTAAATACTGTCATTTTAAGCGTAACTATACAGCGCATATAAAACTCCTTGATAAGTGTTTTTAGAGTAGGGCTTGTCCAGAGAGAGCCTTTAGTTAAGTGAATCACATAAGTAAGGAGTTAAGAAAAATCCTCTCGACAAGAAACTAAGCTGTTTGCAGAGAGGATCTGAGAGGATACTTCATCAAAATCGAGTGAAGCAACAAAAATGTTAAACTTTTGATCTTTCATGCTATGCTTCGACTACAGAATTTATAAAATATTCATTTGTCTATGATTCAAAATATCAGATATTTTTTCTGCCAAATTCATGATTTTTAAAGCAAGGTGTGGTGTGAAAACTTTAAGAAAGATTTCTCGTTTTTTCAGCTTTAAGGAGATTTCTATATAAGTTTTAATGTTTATCATACCGGTTGTCTGTCTTTAGGTATTTTTTTCAATTTAGCTAAAAAGAGTATGAAATGATAGCCTACAAATAGGGCTAAAGCTCTGGAAAAGATTTTCTAGAAAGTTAAGCAGAAGCGTAAATATGTCAAAAAGGAATAAATTCCTAAATTAAAAACAAAGAGCAAGCGTGATGAAATTACATGTAATTTTGTTGCAGTCCATAGGGTAGTGGAGATCTTGTTTTGTGCGGTACAAGCATTCTTTACAATGATGAAAAAACAATCAAAGAGCTATTCACATTTGGTTATGCGAAGGATGAAGCTAAAAATGTTGTTTGTATGAATTTAAATGGAACAGTTAGATTTAGCTGTTCTCAATATTGTAACGGTCTTCAATATTCAATATTGAGAGTATTAATAGGAGGCATCATGTTAGCTTTTAAATAGTTTTATTTATTCACACACTTGCTTGTTTGTGAGGTGCAGAGGGATGGTTTTGGTTTCTTTAATATAAAAAGGCTTAAGATAAGAGCATCGTCAATATTGCAGACGAATTAATATAAAGATATTTTTTCATTATAAATCAATATATTATATTTTTATGTCAATAGCACACGCTTTACACGGAGGGTACTGTGGCGCAGTTTTTTTATCAAAATGATAAAGGAGAGAAAACGTGAGGAAAAGAGATCATTTGTGCATGGGCATAGTTTTATTCTCATTATTACAGATCAAGCAATTAAGGGTACTTTGATTGGCTTTTTGTTTTTTTTTATAAGTGTATCATTTTTGCTACAGATATCTGAAGATGGGGCTCTATATGAAACGGTGTGTTCAAATAAATATTCAGCTATGGAGAGAAAATATGAATATGAAATGGTTAATAACAGCTTCTGCTTTCGCTTTTGTTTCAGCTTCAGCAGCACAAGCAGCAGATGTTATTGTTCCCCCAAGACCAACACCTGTTGCTCCCGTTATTGTTGCTCCAACTTTTTCTTGGACAGGTTTTTATGTTGGGGGCCAGATTGGTGGTTTTTCGGGTAAAACGAAAATGGATATTCTCAGTAATGGAAACAAGATTCCAGCGCCTGATGACCTTTTGCCTAAACTATCTGGTTTCATGGGTGGTCTTTATGCAGGTTCCAACGTTGATCTTGGTAATGGCCTTATTCTAGGTGTTGATACAGATATCATGTGGTCTAATAAAGATGACACGAAGACAGGAAAAACATATGTCATTGCCCCAGAACACATCAATTATATTAACAAGGTATTAAAAGACGCTGCAATTAATATTGGTAAAGATGCGCTTAAACCTGGTGCTAAACGAACCCACAGTTTCACTTTTAAAGAAAAGTGGGCTGGTGCAACGCGCGTGCGTATTGGTTTTGCAGCTGAACGCATTATGCCTTATGTTGCTGGTGGTATCGCTTATACACAGCTTCAAGATAGTGCGTTGATTTCAATAACAGATAAAGATTCAGACAAAGTAATCGCTTCTGGTACTCTGTCTGATGAAACAAAGACCCTTGTTGGTTACACCCTTGGTGCTGGTGTTGATTTAGCAATGACCAATAATATTATTGTACGTGCGGAATATCGTTACTCAGATTTTGGGAAAAAGAAATTCTCAAATGATAAATATGAGACTTCTTACAAAACCAATGATTTCCGTGTTGGTGTTGCTTACAAATTTTAACAGATGATAAGTTAAATAACAGAGGCTCTGTCTTTGACAGAGCCTCTGTTATTTTCTGTTGCCATATTATCACACAATACATAATTTATTGTGGATGTGAAAAGATATTATTCAGATTTTCTTAAAAAAAATCATAGACAATAAACAAGAATTACATTTAAAAACCAATAAGTTATTTATATATATATCTTTAGGTTTCTCGTACAAAATCAAGCTATGAAGCGATTTTGTCTGGGATGTGCCCTCCATTTTCTGTGACTGTATCATTTTTACTACAGCTTTTCTTTCTATAATCTTGTAGCACTGTGCTCATAAATAAATTAGGAGCAAAGTTTATGAATATAAAATCTTTAGTAACAACTTCTGTTATCGCTATAGCAGCAGCTTCTGCAGCACAAGCTGCTGATGTTGTCATCCCTCGTGAAACAGCCCCAGCAGTCATCTCAGCAGCCCCTGCCTATTCTTGGACAGGTTTTTATCTTGGTGCTCAGATTGGTGGTCGTTCAATGAAATCTGACAACTTTTCAAACGATTTTAAGTTTTCTGGTATGATCGGTGGTCTATACACAGGTTACAATATTGATCTCGGCAGTGGTGTAGTCTTTGGCTTGGATACAGATGTCTCTTTTGTTGGTAAAAAAGACACAGTTAATTACGGTGAACATACGGTTGGAGGAGTATTCAATAAAACTGCTGAAGATATTACTAAAATCCTTACAGAAGCTAAGATTCCAGTGAAAGATGGTCTAAAAGTTGCATCTGGAGATGCATACACCGAAAGTGTTACTCTGAAAGAAAAGTGGTCTGGTGCTACACGCGTTCGCATTGGTTTTGCTGCTGATCGTATCATGCCTTATATCGCTGGTGGTGTTGCTTATACGCAAATACAAGGAATTTCCGCAATTGAAGTGAAAAAAGCTGTTGATACTTCTGCTAATCCTTCTGCTGATTCTGGTAAATTGGTTGCTTCTGGTAACGTATATGATGAAACAAAGACCCTTGTTGGTTTCACCCTTGGTGCTGGTGTTGACTTCGCAATGACAGACAATGTTCTGTTGCGTGCAGAATACCGTTACTCAGACTACGGTAAAAAGAAATACTTTAAAGACACAGCTGAACTTCAATACAGAGTCAATGATTTCCGTGTTGGCGTTGCATATAAATTCTAATTTCGTAAAAAACGAAATAAACTTCCAAGAGGCTCTGTCTTTGACAGGGCCTCTATTATTTTCTGTTGTTATATTATCACATACCCTATATTTATTAGGGGAGTAAAAGATATTATTTAGATTTTCTTAAAAAGATTTTTATAAATGACAGATAACAATTATGCCATAAAATCAATAATTTACACATACTTGTAACTTACAATTTCTTATGAAACGTGAAGTTATGAAATGACTTTATCTTGCGTCAGCTTTCGTTTCCTATGATTGTATCATTTTACTACAGCGTTTTTTTGTAGTCGTATAATACTGTGCTCGTAAATAAATGAGGAGCAAAGTTTACGAATATAAAATCTTTAGTAACAACTTTTGTTATCGCTATGACTACAGCTTCTGCGGCACAAGCTGCTGATATTGTCATTCCTCGTAAAACAGCTCCAACAGTTATCACAGCTCTTTCGTTTTCTTAGACAGGTTTTTATCTTGGTAGTTAAGTTGGCAACTTTTCAAGTCAAAGTTTATGTATTTGATTTTGAGACAAAAGAAAAAACTTCAGATAAAGATGCACTACCTATGCCTTCCGGTTTCATCGGTGGTATTTATTTAGGTTCCAACGTAGATCTTGGAAATGTTCTCATTCTAGGTGTTGAAACCGATGCAGTCTGGGCAGACCGAGGAGAGACGAAGACGGTCTCAAAGATTCTTGTGGTTGATGAATTTAATGATTTTAATGATGAATTTGAAGATGCTGGTGTTGCATTGCTGGTGTTACATTGGATGAAAATAAAAAGTTTCAAAAGGGTGACACAGCAGTGTATCGCATTGGTTTCAAAGAAAAAAGGTCTGGTGCAACACGGGTTTGTGTTGGTTTTTCTGTCGCTGACAGTATTATGCCTTATCTTGCGATGGTATTGCTTATGCGCAAATACAAGGTGTTGGTAAAGTTTCAGGAACAAAAAAGTTGGCAAATGGGTAAGCCAAGTAAAGAGTTTCTGCTACAGTATTTAATAAAACAAAAACGATGGAGGGTTTTATCCTTGGTGGTGGTATAGATTTCGCGATGACAGATCATATTCTGCTTCGTGCGGAATACTGTTACTCAGACTTTGGTAAGAAGGAATTTAAAAAGGATTATCTTAAACTAGGCTACACAACCAATGACTTTCGTGTAAGTATCGCTTACAAGTTCTAATTTCATCAAAAGTGCAATTATGAATAAAAAAGTATTAATAAAAAGTTAAATTTTCAAGAGATCTTGACTTTTAAAAAAACGCTGTTTTCTGGGGTTTTATTTGTATGATTGTGATATTTTTACTACAGCTTTTCTATCTGTAATCTTGTAAGGTCGTTTGATAGTTAATTTAGGAGCAAAATTATGAATACAAAATCTTTAATAGCAACTTCTATTGCCGCTTTAATTTCAGCTTCTGCAGCACAAGCTGCTGATGTTATCATCCCTCGTGAAACAGCCCCAGCAGTTATCGCAGCAGCCCCCTCGTTTTCTTGGACAGGCTTTTATCTTGGTGGTCAAGTTGGTAACTTTTCGAGTAAAACTAAAGTAACTATTCCAGGAGAAGATAAAGAACTTTTCAAAAAAGATAACACACCTAGTCCTTCTGGTTTCATGGGTGGTATTTATGCCGGATCTAACGTAGACCTTGGAAATGGTCTCATTCTCGGTGTTGAAACCGATGCAGTTTGGGCAGACCGTGAAGAATCAAAAACAGCCCGTGAATTGACTCTTACTGAAAAAAATGCAGCAGATTTTAATGCTGCCCTTGAAAAAGCTAAGGTTGAATTAAAAGGTCAGCAACAGTTTGAAAAAGGCGACAAGGTAACGGAAAAGCACAGTTACAAAGAAAAATGGTCTGGTGCTACACGCGTTCGTATCGGTTTTGCTGCTGTTGACCGCATTATGCCTTATGTTGCTGGTGGTATTGCCTATGCGCAGGTACAGGGTATTCAATCAGTTACAGGAAAAGGAGAGAGAGTTAAAGTTGAACAGAAAGCTGGTGTGGTTGAAAACCCATCAGTTAAGCAAAATGTAGATTTGACTGGTGGTACTTGGGCTGATGACACGAAGACAATGGTTGGTTTCACTATTGGCGGCGGTGTTGACTTTGCAATGACCGACAACGTTCTTTTACGTGCAGAATACCGTTACTCCGATTTTGGTAAAAAGAAATTCGCCAACGATACACGTGAATTCAACTACAAAACCAATGACTTCCGTGTAGGTGTCGCTTACAAATTCTAATTTCGTAAAAATGAAATTATCAGCACAAAAAATACTAAGGCCTCGTTTAACGGGGCCTTTATTTTATTATCTCTCTATTTTATTCCTCTTAATCTCTTCATTTTTAATGGGATCATACTCCTCATGCAAAACAGAACGCCCTAAACGGAATACACTTGTTGTTGTGTATTCACACATTTTTTTTAAATAAATATTTTTCAAAGTACATCAAGCCCACTTATGTCTCTGGAAAAGATTTGAATATTTTAGGCTCTGATGTTCAAGCAACGGATAAACTCCTCTTGCAAGCTGAGAGGAATGTTTCGATTGATGCCACACGCAACAGTGCCAATAGCCATCGCGGGGATCAAACATCTCATGTCGCGGTGCACAATGGCTCTCATCTAAGTTCTGGAAAAGAGACCACTGTTCTATCGGGTGGCGATATCCATATTGCTGCTTCCAATATAGATGCCAAGGGTAATGTTGCTCTTGGCGCCCAAGGGGAGGTAACAATAGGGGTAAGAAACGATGAGATGGAGTATCATCTTCAGGGCAAAAACACGAAAGTGGACATGCAAGCCTCTCATGCCGTTGGCTCTTCGATAAAATCTGGAGGTGATACCACTGTCATTGCAGGACAGGATGGCAAACCGCATGACCTTAGCATCACAGGCAGTTCCATTGCGGCTGAGGGCAAGGTAGGGCTGAAAGCCAGCAACGATGTCCTGATCAATAATGCAGAGGATAGCTCACACCGTGAGATATCTAGCTACACAGATGGCGGTTTTTTTGGGGGAAGTTCATCCTATTATAAAACTTTTGGAGCCACCCAAGTAGTAGGTTCAAGTATAGCAGGAGAAAAAGGCATTGCCATTGCCTCAGGCAACAACACGGAAGTTGTAGCCTCGACGCTCATAGCCGGTAAGGCAGAGGAAACGTCAGGAGAGAAAGCACCAGGAGAACAGAAACAAGCGGATATTACCATTCACTCTGGGGGAAAGATTGTCATAAAAGGTGCCCAAGAACACTTGGATCAGCAAGCACAATCGTCATCAAGTGGCTTTTTGCATGAGGAATCGTCCGATAGTTCTCAATCGCATACCACAACGGTCTCCTCTGTTCTGGCGGCAATGGGCAACATTATCACGCAATCAGACAAAGAGACCACAATCACTGCTTCTCATCTGCTTTCCGGTCAAGATATCAATGTGAGTGGAGAAAGTGTGACGATTGATGGCATGACAGATCACCATAAAAGCCATTCAGAGGAGCATGAAAAGTCTTTTGCTGGTGTGACAGGCTCTGTCAATGTGGGAATTCTTGGTACAGTAAAAGATGTAAAGGATGCAGTCAAACGTTTTGGTCATGGGGATACAAAACACAAAATCGGCAATGGTCTTATTGCTGGTCTAAAAGGCTATGATCTCTATAGCAAAGGCAAAGGTCTTTATAATGGGATGAAAGGTGGAAACAAACAGTCTATTCGTGATATTGCTGATGTTTCTGCTAGCGTAACCGTGGGCTTTAAGACAGAGAAGGCAGAAGCATCGGTTCAGACTTCTACCGCGGTAACAGGTACAATAGAAGCAGGACGCGCTGTTAATATGCAAGCCCACAAAGGTAGCATTCATGGTGTTGGAGCCGATATTATTGCCGGTACAAACCCGATGCAAAGCAATGATGAACAGAGCGGGAATATCACCATGGGAGCAGGTAAAGATATCATCTTTGAAAGTGCGCAAAACACGCAGAGCACAGAAAACCACACGCAAAGCGCTTCAATGAATGTTGGGTATAGTTATGGTACCGGTGGTACAGGGTGGATGGGGAATGCTTCTTTTGGTAAAGGCAAGGGTTCCAGTGAGGAGGTTCACCAGAAGAACAGCCATATTATTGGCACAGGCACAGTTCACACAACGAGTGGGGCAAACACCACATTGGCAGGCGCCGTGGTTTCTGGAGAGCGTGTAGAAATGGAAGTAGGGGGTGATTTTACCGTTGTCAGCCGCAGTGATACGGGACACAGTTCCAGCAAGCAAAACTCTGTTTCCATTGGTTATAATAGCCGAGAAAAGGAAGGTACAGCCACAACCAATATTTCCTTGAACAAGGATAAATCCTCTAGTGATTATCATAGTGTTGTGGAACAATCAGGCATCAAAGCGGGTGATGGTGGTTTTAAGATCAACGTTAAAGATAAAACAACGCTGACCGGAGGACTTATTTCCAGCACTGCGCCGGCAGAAAAAAACAGCCTGACCACAGGAAGCATTACCACCAGTGATATCAGCAACAGTGCGCATGCGCAAGCCAGCAGTCAAGGTTTAAGCATTTCTGCGGGTGGTCCGATGTATCAGGGCAAATATGGTGTCGGGAAAAACATTGCTAAAAATGTCTTAGATCATTCAAAAGCTAAAGATTCAGAGGAAGGATATACCAAATCTGCTATCAGCAATGGCACCATTGTCATTACTGATGAAGCAGGGCAGAAGGCATTGACAGGGCAAGATGTTGAGCAAGCCATAGCCTCCCTTAATCGTGATACTGCTAGCGCCCATAAGGGTGTAGAACAGCTCGATGTAGGCAAGCTGGAACAAATCGTCCATGAAAACCGTGAAATGGCAACTCAACTCTTAGAAGAAGGGTTTAAATACAGCGATGACTCCTATAAAACCATGTTTATCAAAGAGCACCCCATCGCCGTGGTGGATCGTGATAAAAATGGCAATATACTCTATGAAATAGATGCAAATGGGGTACCTATAAGAGATGCTCGTGGACAACCAATACCTCACGCACATTATTTAACGGATGAAGAAAAGCAGCATTTACAAGAGGGTGCTGATGGCAAGGTGCATGTGTCCTTTAATGGCATCTTTACTCCACCAGAGGAAGCCGCTGTTTATGCGGTTCAACATGCGAAGGATAAAAATGCACCGCTTTATTTTGTTGTGTTCCCCCAAGCCGATTCTGCTATCTCAGAACTTTTGGTCGCGGGCTACCAGAAGTTTATGGAAAATAACTTTTGGGGTTTGACCAATTCAACACAAGAAGCAAAAGATTTGGTGTATAGCCATGGTATTACAGGGTTAGAACTTTATGGACATAGCCGTGGTACCATGACATTGGGGAATATGCTGAATTCTTTCAAACAAGAAGGTGTTCACGGTATAGCCAACGAAAACACGACTATCAATTTCTATGGACCAGCCTTTAATGCTTTAGTTGCATCCGGTCTGTTAGGTTATGTGAGTGATGGCAAACAAACCACTATTGGTTTTGATGGGAATAGATATGACTTTGTAAGCCGATGGATTGGCGGCAATGGCTATACTTACGAGACAATACCTGCTGGTAGTAACTGGTGGAAAGAAACATGGAATATGTTCTCAGATCCCATAAGTTCCCATACCTGTCTTGGAGACGTGGGTCCAAAATGCCAAAAGTTTTATGGCACATCTCATCGTGAACAATTTCCTTTAAGTAAATCAAGGAGTAAAAAATGAAACAAACTCTAAAATTATTAAGCACTGTAACTTTGTTAATTATAACTGGATGTAATATCGATAAACCTCCTCTAGGAGAGGTGGCTACGTGGGAGAAAAATGGTGTTACTGATTTTACAGAGGTAGGAAAAGCCTTATTAGAATGTGGAATGCCAACCCCTTATGATACTGATCCAGAAAACAGAAAGCAGAGCATTAATGCAAAAGCAACAATTTATGCTTGCATGCTTCAATCAGGGTTTCGCTATAAAGATGAAGAGGTAGCAAGAGCGGGAGGGCCATGTTATACTTTTAGAGCCGAAAACCTTCCGATTTTTCGTCCAGGTGCTGTCATACCACAGCGCAGTGTCAAGAAGCGCTTAAACAGCCCGTTTTGTAAAAAGCATCCAGAACAATATGAATGCTATCCTTAAGTCTTGCTTGTAATGACCAACAATCCGCCATCTTGAGCGCAAGGCTGGTGAGATGATTGATGTTGGCCAATGTGGTTGGGGCAAAGTTGTTTGGTCAAAACTCAAACGTCATCCCAAAATCATTAAAGCCGTTAAAGGGGGTGGCACTGCTGATG